>NYZG01000257.1 GCA_002687025.1 Candidatus Poribacteria bacterium | reverse complement strand
TACGCGTCACTTGGACCCGCGGGATGTCGCGCGCGGGCGTTGGGGCGCCATCGGGCGCGTAGGCTCCCGTGTACCAACCGGTCGGGACAGGCTCTGGCGCGGGTGGCGGCGCGGCGTCCTGCATCCAGCGACGCAGCCACAGCGGCTCGCCGGCGTCCTGATACGCCGCTATCTTGCGCAGGACATTCTCCGCGTGTTCGCGGCCGGACGGGTTGCCTATCACGCTGCCCAGGTTGTCGCATTCGGCGATCGCCTCCAGCGCGAGCTCGTCGAGGATGCCGCCATCGAGCATGTCGTATCGCTCGGCCCAGAGCGCGGCGCCCAGCCACGCGTCGACGGTTGGCCAGTGACGCAAGCCGTCGTCGCCCACGCCCGGATCGGGCCGCAGAACCGTCTTCCACGCGCGCGCGACATCTTCATCGGACGTGCGCGCGTCGTGTGCGCTCTCCATGTGGCCCGAGACGCGCAAGACCGTCATGCAGTCGCCGAGGACGGCCGAAAGAGGCCCCGACACGTCGGCCTTCTCCATCCGGGCGGCCGAGGCCTCGGCGGCGCGCGTGAGCATGCCGTCCACGGCATCGCGGAAGGGCGGGTCGTACGCCGGAAACGCGTGCGTGATGCCCCACGCCAACGCCAGGCGGCCGGCCGCTGGCGAACCATCATATGTGCGCAAGACCGACGAGAGCGCCCGCCTGACAGCGTCGGCCCAGACATGATCATCAGTCTGGTAGTGACAGAGCGCGAAGGCCGCCGCCTGCGCCACGAGGGCGTCTGCGTCGCCGCGCGCGAGGTCCAAGGCGCGCTGCACCGCAGCCGGGTCAGGCGTGGCGACGTGATGCTCGGGAGCAACGGCGAAGTTCAGGCGGCGGATGAACAGCACGCCGTCGACTTCGGTCGTGACATCCTGGAACGACCGGTTGAGCCCGATCGCCGCCTCGTGGACGGCGGACATGTCGGAGCCCCCTATGTGGAGGGTATCCCGGCCGGCGCCGAGAGGGTTCAGCAGCGTGCGTATCTCGGCGCCTTCGCGGCCGGGGTAGCTGGCATCCGTGAAGCAGCGGCCGCGGGCGTACAGCTTCAGTACGGCGGGGTTGTCGAGGATGCTGCCGAACAGCACGAGGTTGTAGCGAGCGAGGTCGTCGTCGGTGAGCTCGTCCGGCGTGAGCTGCGCGGGTTCGACACGGGTGTATTCGCGCACACGGACGCAGAACTTGTGGCCGAGGTCGCGCCATCGCGGCGCTGCCGGGGTGACGACGCGACAGAACGCCTCGGAGCCCGACGCCAACGCAATCGCGCCGGGCCCTGCGTCCGCGGCGCGACCTGTCATCGGCCGTCGGCGCCGTCTGCGCGAACCTCGGCTTCCGGGCGACGTACGTATAGGGGAGCAAGCGCATGGGCCTCGGGCAGAGCCGATGCCGCGTCCGAGACATGACGAGCGGCCAGGGCCGCCACATGGCCCGGCCTGCACAGGCCGGCCGGGCCGTCGGCGATTTCGCCGCCCTTCGCCTCGATGACATGTCGGTACGCCTCCGAGCCGTCGCCGACGTAGAGCGTGTCCGGTGCGTGGTCCCGGAGCGCCTCGTCGGGCAAGCAGCACGCAATGTCGCCCATGCGGACGAGACGCCCACCGCCCGCCGAGGGGGTGTATCGGGCGGAATAGACCTGCTGCTTGCGCGCGTCGAACAGTACGTGGAGGGGCCGCCGCGCGTGTCTGTGCCCGTGGGCGATCGCGTCCATTGTGCTGAAGGCTACGACGTCGACTCCCCACCCGAAGGCGAGGGTCTTGGCGACCGTCACACCTGCGCGCACGCCGGTAAACGCGCCGGGCCCGTGTGTTACGGCCACGAGGCCCACCGACGCCCCACACCACCCCACGGTCTCCATCGCCCATGCAAGAGTTGGCAGCAAGCGCTCGGAGTGCTTCCGCTCCATTTCGACGGTGGCGTCGATGAGCAGGTGATCGCCATCTTGCAGGGCGACGCCGCCCATGCGCGCGGAAGTGTCGAGCGCGACCACTCTCATCGCGGGACGTTACTCCTGGGCGTCCAACTCGACGAACACCTCGACCGCGTGCTCGGTCGACACCTCTCGCTCGTCTCCGTCCACACGGATAACGACGTGGGCCGACTCCCGACGGAGCACCATCAGGGCGGCGCCGGGATAGAGGCCGATCGCCCCCAGACTGCGTAACGCTTCCGGGTCGCGGTCACTCACCCGCCGGACGCGCGCGGCGGCGCCGTTGGGCACATCGGCCAAAGGCGTGTACATCCGCTGGTCGGGGATCTGCCCGTCCTTGGACGGAATCGGATGGCCGTGCGGGTCCGTCTCGGGACGGCCGAGGAGCTCGTCGATTCGCTCCTCGAATTCCTCCGAGATGACGTGTTCGAGGGCCTCGGCCTCGGCGTCGACGGCGTCCCACGAGTAGCCCATGTGCTTCGCGAGGTATAGCTCCAGCAGGCGGTGGTGCCGGATAACCTCGAGCGCGATGCGTTGGCCGGTTCCCGTGAGCTGGGCGCCTTTGTAGGGCGCGTAGCTGACGAGCTCCAGCCGGGCCAGCTTCTGCAGCATGTTCGTCGCGGACGCAGCCGTGAAGCCCATCTCCGCGGCGATGGCGATCGTCGTCGCCCGGCCGCTGTGCTGCTGGAGTTTGTAGATCGCCTTGATGTAGTCCTCCATCGCGTGCGTCAGCACGGAGGACACGTCCACGCGGGAGCCGCCGGCTTCACGATCCGGCGCGGAGGTTCGGGTCTTCGGCATTGGCGCCTGTCGTCGTCAGTAAGGGAGCGGACGCGCCGCCGCTAGTAGCGCCACGCGTCTTCGCGTAGCTCGCCCGCGCACACTATCCGCGCATCGCCCTCGAGGTGTACGTCGCGGATGGCCCCGCCGTCGTCCGTGAAATGGATCACCAGATCGAAGCCGCCCCGCACATGGACCGTGGTCGGAGACGTGGACACGCCACGGAGCGACGCGCCGATCGCAGCCGCTACACAACCGGTGCCACACGCCAGCGTTTCATCCTCGACTCCGCGTTCATAGGTGCGGACCCGCAGCGATCCGTCGTCAAGCGCCTGCGCGAAGTTGGCATTCGTCCCGGCCGGCGCGAAGTCGTCGTGGTACCGCGTCTCACGGCCGAGGCCGACCACGTCCAGGGCATCGACATCGTCGACGAAGTAGACGACGTGGGGCACGCCGGTGTTGGCGGAGAACGCGAGTCGCGGCCCGTCGGCCAGCGAGACCTTCAGCTCGGGCCGCACATCGACCGGATCGCTCAGCCCGAGCTTGACGCCGTCGCCGACGATGTCGGCGCTGTATCGGCCCGCCGCGGTGTCGAACGACATGCTCCGGCCCGCGATCCCATGCAGATGCGCGAAGCGGGCGATGCACCGAGCCCCGTTGCCGCACGTCTCGGCCTCGCCGCCGTCCGAGTTGTAGTAGCGCATACGGAAGTCGGCCGTCGGGTCGGCCGCCTTCTCGACCAGCAACATGCCATCGGCGCCGACGGACACACGCCGGGCGCAGACCTTCCTGATGAATTCAGGCGTCGCGTCGACTTTGCCGTCACGGTTGTCCATGACAACGAAATCGTTGCCAGCGCCACTCATCTTCATGAACGGTATCGGCATGGATCTGTCTCCGTCACACGTGCGCGCTAGCCATCGCCCAGGAGCGCCGGGGGTATGGATTCGCCTCGCGTCAGGTCTTCGACCGTCTCGCGCTCTCGCACGACCGACGCGGCGGCGCCCATCACCAGCACCTCGGCAGCCCGCGGCCGCGAATTGTAGTTGGACGACATCACGAAGCCGTACGCTCCGGCGCTGAACACGGCGAGCACGTCGCCTTGCTCGGCGCGTTCCATGTCGCGGTCCTTGGCAAGGAAGTCCCCCGATTCGCAGACCGGGCCGACGACATCGACCGTCTCCGTGTCGCGACCCGCGCCTACAACAGGGCGTATGGCGTGGTAGCCGTCGTACAACGCCGGGCGGATCAGATCGTTCATCGCGCCATCGACGATGATGAACGTCTTGTGCCCAGCTTCCTTGCGGTACACCACCTGCGTGCACATGATCCCGCTGGCGCCGCTGATGAACCGCCCGGGTTCGAGGATCAGCCGGCAGTTCAGGTCGTCGGCGTGTCGGCGTAGGCAGGCCGCGTATTCGCCGACGTCGATCGGCGTTTCATCGCGATATGCGATTCCGAGCCCGCCGCCGACATTCAGCATCCTGACGGACGCGATCCCTACATCGCGCAGGGACCGGACCAGCGCCGCCACACGGTCGAGCGCGACCTCGTACGCCGACAGCGTCGTAACGGGCGACCCCAGGTGCACGTGCACCCCGCACAGATCCAGGTTGGGCAGCTCGTTGAGTTCCTTGTATACCGAGACCGCTCTGTCGATGTCGACGCCGAACTTCGTGCCCTTCTTCCCAGTCGTGGTATGCCGGTGTGTTTGGGCGTCGACGTCGGGGTTCACGCGCAGAGCGACAGGCGCCGTGACGCCCATGCCGCGCGCCACGCGATCGATGGCGTACGCCTCGGGCACGGACTCAATGTTGAAGAGCAGGATTCCTGCGGCGAGGGCGTCGCCGATCTCGCGATCCGTCTTACCGACGCCCGCGTACACCAGCATCTCGGGCGGGACGCCGGCCTTCAGGGCTCGGTGCATCTCTCCGCCGGACACGATGTCCGCCCCCGCCCCCAGTCTCGCCAACGACCGCACGACCGCGATGTTGGAGTTCGACTTCACCGAGTAGCAGATCGCCGGATCGGAGCCCTCAAAGGCCTCGGCCAGCGCCGTGTATTGCCCGGTGAGGGCAGCGTGGCTGTAGACGTACAGTGGCGTGCCGTGCTTGGCGCACAGATCGCCGATGTGCACATCCTCGCAGTACAGATCGCCGTCCCGGTAATGGAAGCCCTCTTCGCGGTCGGTCACGTCTGCGCTCCACATGTGTCTCGGACGCGGTACGTGGTCAGTTTCGTAGCATGGCCGGCCGGCATAAGTCAACGCCGACGGCAGACGCCGACGCGCTCGCCGCCCCTGGCAGCCGTCCTCCCCGACAGGCATGACGGCGCGTGCGCGTCCGACGCGACGCCGCCGCCGCTGTCCTCGCGCGGGCGGGTGATGTAGATTGTTGGGTAGGGACCGCATCACGCAGTGAAGGGATGAGAGCATGGCGGGCGCCACCGGTCGCGGTAGCGGATTTGCGCCAGCGCCAGCATGCTGGCTGCTCGTCGCCGTGGCGGCGTGCGACCTGGGCGATCCCACCGACGCGACGTCTCCCGGCTCGATCGACGACCCGGTACCGGCGGCGTTGCTCGCGCTGCAGGCCCGCGGGGCGATCCCCGAGGCCGACGTGAACGGCGACGGCATCGTTGACATCGTCGACCTTGTGACGGTCGCGACCAACCATGGTCTGTCCGTCGACCCGGGCCGGGCGGACAACCGCGTTCTGACGACGACCAACGTGCGCTTCGAGGTCGGCGAACAGGAGTGGGCCCTGCATTGGACGGTTGAGATCCACAACCCGACGGTTCGCACGCTATCCGGCCATCTCCTGGTAGTCTTCGCGGATGCCGACGGCGCGACAATCGGCGCCGATGTCGCGTTGGACGTCATCGTCGAGCCGGGCGAGGACCGCGTGATCGAGGGGTTTGAGGCGTTTCCGGCCGATGACGCTCCAGACACGGTGATGATGTCGGCCCGTTTCGTCACGTAAGCCGCCTGGGGTGGGCTTCCCGTCCGTCGGGGCCTTGACGCGCGCCGGTCGCGCGCGGATAATCTCCGACGTAACATGAGCGTCACGAGTTGCCGCGAACACGCGGCGAGGCGTCCGGCAGGCCCGGGCGGGAGGAAAACTGATGGCACGAGTCACGAGATGCTGCGGTGTCGCGCTCGCCTTGGCCGTTGCGCTAGGCGTGTCCCGAGGCGCCGCCGCCGCCGACCTGAAGAGCGACAGCTTCGACGGCGGGTCGCTCGATGGCGTGTGGAACGTCCAGAACCCCAACAGCGCGGACTGGGCCGTCGAGGACGGCAAGCTCCGCATCACCGGCGCGCACAACAGCAACGTGTGGGCTGAGGACACGTCGACGCGCTTCACCCAGACGACGAGCCAGGACTTCGATGTGGAGTCGAGTGCGCTGGTGCATTACCTGGACGCCAGCATTGTCGCGGGTATCATCGCGTATTCCGGGACGACGCAGGATATCAACGGCCGGGACGGCGAGTGGGTGACGCTGAAGCTGTGGGGCCGCGGCGGCACCGACAACAACGCCGTGCTGCAGTACCAGCGGCGTGAGAACGACGACGGCGCCTTCGGCTACGTCGGCACGCAGCCGGACTACCTTGTCGACCAGGGCGACATTCCCATCGGGCTGCGAGTCCAGCGAACCGGCGACGAGTACCAGTCGTGGTTCAAGCCGGGCGACGCGGGCGACTGGGTCGATGTGGGTAAGGTCACGAGTGCCCTCCAGGATCCGCTCGAAGTCGGCATCTACGCCGGCAACGCTGACGGCGACGGCGGCGAGATCACGGCGTGGTTCGACAACTTCACCGAGGCTTCGGACACCGGCGCGACCGCCGTCGACCCGAAGTACAAGACCGCGGTGACGTGGGGCGCCCTGAAGCGCTAGAGCCAGTATGCGCAGCAACCCCGGGGCGTGCATCACGTCGCCGGGGTTGCGTGCTTCCGAGGAGGGAATCGCATGTCGCGAGTGACCGCCCTGGCCCTGGCGCTCGGTCTGATCGCCGGAGGCGCACTTGCCGCCGACTCGCTGGGAGACCCGTTCGAGGGCACGAAACTCGGCAACCCGAATTGGCAGTGGGAATTCGAGCCCGCCTCGTGGGACCTCGGCGAGACGACGCCGGGGTGGCTTACCATGGAGGGCGATGTAAGCCGCAACCTGTGGGCTGCGTACACCACGAGCCACCTGTACCAGGAGCACAACGGCGACTTCGACATCGAGACGCATATGATCACGCACTACGTGTCGTCCTCGGTTGTCGCAGGGATAGTCGCCTATTCGCCCACGACCCAGGACCACAACGGCCGTGACGGCGAGTGGGTGACAATCAAACTGTGGGGCAGAGGCGCCGGCAACGGGGACAACGCCGTCATCCAATACCAGGCGCGTGAATTCGACGGTGGCGAGGGGTTCGTCGGCACGGTTCCGGGCTTCCAGGAGCCGCACGAGACGGACATCGACCTCCACATCCGGATGAAGCGTGAGGGCACGGTCTTCACGGCGTGGTACAAGCGGGACATCGGCGACGCGTGGCTCGACATCGGCGTGACCGATCAGGCTTTGGAGGATCCGTTGCGTGTGGGCATCTTCAACGGCGTGGCCGACGCAGCGGGCGAAATCACCACGGCCTACGAATACGTCATCGACAACCTCACGCCCTTCGCCGTCGAGCCCGGCGGCAAGCTCCCTCTGACGTGGGCCGGCCTCAAGGGCTCGACGGAATAGCGCCGAGCGGAGCAACGCGACTGCGTCATGACCAATCGGGCGCGGCGGTCGAACATGCGCACACGGCACAGACAGAAGCAGGCGCTTGGCGTCTGCTTCGTTGTGCTCGTTGCCGTCGTCGCCGCGACGAGATGCGCGGCTCAGGCCCAGACGCGTCCCGAGGTCGACTGGGTCCGCATCCCCGGAGGACCGGCGCGGATGGGTTCGACGGCCGAGGAGATCGAGGCCGCGTACCAGGAAGCGCGTCTGCGTAGCTCGCTGCTGGAGCGGTACACCTTCGAGCTGGAAGCGCCCGTGCACGAGGTCGAGTTGACGCCCTTCGACATCTCACGGTACGAGATCACGAACGCGCAATACCGCGCCTTTGTCGAAGCCACGGGCCGCGCGCAGCCACACGGGCTGAACGACGAGCCGATATGGGGTCACGAGGGCTTCGACGGCGACGACAATCCGGTTGTCGGCGTCTCGTGGTGGGACGCGCGCGCCTTCGCCAGATGGGTCGACGCCGACCTGCCGACCGAAGCGCAATGGGAGCGCGCGGCCCGGGGCGTCGAGCGGCGCAAATTCCCGTGGGGCGACCGCTCGCCCACGCCCGGCCACGCCAACTTCGCACGCCGACTCAACCACACCGCCCCCGTAGGATCGTACGAGCGAGGCGCGACGCCCGACGGCGTGCACGACATGGGCGGGAACGTCTGGGAATGGTGCCGCGACGAGGACGACCCACGCTACTACGCCAACTGCCCGCGACTCGATCCGCTGAACCTGCCCGACTCAGCTTCGCCCGCCGACCGCGTGATCCGTGGCGGCTCGTGGGATCAGGGCGTCGCGTTCATGCGGAGCGCGCTGCGTTTCAAGTTCCACCCGCGCGCGACGCACAAGACCATCGGCTTCCGCATTGTCCGCGCGGCTGAAGCGCCATGAGGACGATCCGTCGCATGTCGGCCGCGCTGTTCCTGTGCGCAGGCTGCGCGGTCGCCGGCCCCTGGTTCACCGATGCGACGGAGGAGTACGGGCTCGATTTCGTCCACGTTAACGGCTTCTCGCCGGGCCGGCGGCTGGTCGAGACGATGGGCAGCGGCGGGGCGCTCGTGGATTACGACCGCGACGGCGACCTTGATCTGTACATGACGCAGGGAAACGGCCTCCCCGCGTTGGACCCGAGCACGACCGACCGGCTCTACCGTCAGGACGATGGGCGGTTCGTCGATGTCACGGAGGAGTCAGGCCTCGGCGCGTCGGCGTACGGGCTGGGGGTGGTCGCGGCCGACTTCGACGGCGACGGCTACCAGGACCTCTACGTCACGAACCTGGGGCCGAACATCCTCTACCGCAACATGGGCGACGGTCGCTTCGTCGATGTGACGGCGTCAGCGGGCGTGGGATGTGACCTGCTCAGCACGAGCGCCGCCTTCGCCGATGTCGACAGGGACGGCGACCTCGACCTGTACGTCTGCAACTACGTCGAATACTCCGTCGAGACGGATGTCCCGTGCTACTTCGGCGACCTTCGGATCTACTGCGGGCCGAACGAATACGTCGGCATCGCCGATGTCCTCTACCGCAACGATGGCGACGGGACATTCACCGATGTGACGCGCGAGGCGGGCGTTTACGAGCCGACGACGCGAGGCCTTGGCGTGGTGTTCGCCGACATCGACGACGACGGGTGGATCGACATCTACGTCGCCAACGACATGACCCAGAACCTGCTGTTCGTGAACCAAGGAGATGGGACGTTCGCGGAGGAGGGCGTCCTCCGAGGCGTCGCGTACAACGGCGACGGCATCGCCAACGGCTCGATGGGCGTGGACGCCGCCGACTACGACAACGACGGCGATATCGACCTGTGGATGACGAACTTCTCGCTCGAGGCCAACTGCCTCCTCGCCAACGACGGCGAGTACTTCTACGACGCGACGTTCGACGTCGGGATCGCCGAGCCGTCGTTCCTGGCGCTTGGCTTCGGCACGCGCTTCGTGGATGTCGACAACGACGGCTGGACCGACATACTGGTCGGGAACGGCCATATATGGGATAACGTGGACCGGATCGACGACGCGCTGTCCTACGAACAGCCCGTGCAGCTCTTCCAGAACATGCGAGGGACGTTCGTCGACGCGACCGAACGCTCCGGGCTGGACGAGGTGAAGCACGTCGTCCGCGGCATGGCCTTCGGCGACCTGGACAACGACGGCGACACGGACGCGATCCTGTGCCGATCGAATGCGTCTGCGGTTGTGCTGCGCAACGAGGTGGGTCAGGCGTCGAACTGGGTAGGACTTGGCCTGGTGACGGCGGCCGGGGCGCCGGCCGTGGGCGCGCGGGCGACCGTCACGGCGGGTGGCGTGACGCAGACCCGCGAGGTCACCAGCGGCGCGAGCTATCTGTCCGGCAGCGACCCGCGCCTCCAGTTCGGTCTCGGGGAGGCGCCGTCCGCCGACGTCACGATCCGATGGACGACGGGCGAAACAACGACGACACACGCGAGCGCGAATCGACTGTACCGACTGCGTGCCGAACCACCGGGCGCATCCCGATAGAAGCGGAGAGCAAGCGATGAGCCACGGTATCCCGAGAAGCGAACACCCCCGGCCACAGCTAACGCGGCCGGAATGGCTGAACCTCAACGGCGAGTGGCAGTTCGAAATCGACCACGGCGACAGTGGCCGCGAGCGTGGATTGCTCGACCGTGACCTGTCGGGCGTCATCACCGTGCCGTTCTGCACCGAGTCTGAACTGTCGGGCGTCGCGCACACCGACTTCATCGACGCCGTGTGGTATCGGCGCGATGTCGTCGTCCCGTCGGACTGGGCGGGCAAGCGCGTGCTGTTGCACTTCCAGGCCGTGGACTACGACGCCACCGTCTGGGTGAACGGGACCGAAGTGGCACGGCATCGCGGCGGGTGGTCGGGCTTCACGTGCGATTTGGCCGACGTGGCGGCCGCGGGGGAGACGGCCACCATCACCGTAAGAGCGCGCGACGTGAAGGACATGCCGGGGAACAAGCCCGGCGGCAAGCAGTCGAATCACCAGCACAACAACGCCGGCTGCAACTACACGCGCACGACCGGTATCTGGCAGACGGTGTGGCTCGAAGCGGTTGGGCAGCAGGCGTATCTGTCGCGGCCCCGACTGACACCCGACTGCGCCAACGGCAGGCTGAACGTCGTCCAGCCCATACGCGGCGCCACGGCCGGCCTGAGCGTGCGCATGGAGTTGCGAGACCAGATGGGCACGGTGGCACAGGCGGAAGTCTCGGCCGACCTCGACTTCAGCCCGTCCTTGTCGCTCGACATCCCGGCCGACCGGCTCCGCGCCTGGGGCCCCGGCGATCCCCACCTGTACGACCTGGACATCGAGCTCATAGACGCGAGCGGCGCCGTCGTCGACGCGGCGAGCAGCTACGCGGGAATGCGTAGCGTGACGATCGACGGTCGCGCCGTGAAGATCAACGGCGTGAGCGTGTTCCAACGGCTTGTGCTGGACCAGGGCTACTACCCCGACGGCATCTTGACGGCGTCCTCCGACGAGGCACTGGTCGAGGACATCCAACTGTCTCTGGACGCCGGCTTCAACGGCGCCCGCCTGCACCAGAAGGTGTTCGAGGAGCGCTTCCTCTACCACGCGGACCGTATGGGCTACCTCCTCTGGGGCGAGTTCGGTGACTGGGGGATCGACCGCGACACCCCACGCGCCGGGTACATCACCGAATGGCTGGAGGTCCTGGAGCGCGACTACTCGCACCCGTCGATCGTCGGGTGGTGTCCGCTGAACGAGACGGCCCGGCCGAGGCCCGAGGGCATTGAGGGCCTCGATGATCTCACACGCGGCCTGTTCCTGGCTACGAAGGCGATGGATCAGAGCCGGCCCGTGTTGGACACGTCCGGCTACTCCCACCGCGTGCCCGAGTCGGACATCTACGACAGTCACGACTACCAGCAGGACCCGGACGAATTCGCCAAGAACCACGCCGGCACGGCCGAGGGCAGGCTCCACCGGAACGGCCCCGAAGACCGGCCGTGGTCGATTCCCTACGCCGGCCAGCCGTACTTCGTGAGCGAATTCGGCGGCATCCGATGGAATCCGGCGGAGGCGTCCTCACGCGAATCGTGGGGCTACGGCCGCGAGCCCGCGGACATCGAGGAGTTCTACACGCGGTTCGACCGCCTGTGTCAGATCCTGCTCGACGACGAGAGCATGTTCGCCTACTGCTACACGCAGTTGACCGACGTGTTCCAAGAGCAGAACGGCATCTACCTGTTCGACCGCTCGACGAAGTTCGACATGGCGCGGATCAAGGCGTCGCAGACTCGCGTCGCGGCGATCGAGAAGCAGTAGCGACGGCACCCCGGGGAGACGCGCAGTGAAGATCACGAAGCTGGAGACATTCCTCGTCAAGCCGCGGTGGCTCTTCCTGAAGATCCACACGGACGAGGGACTCGTCGGCCTGGGCGAGCCGATCCTGGAGGGTAGGGCGCGGACGTGCGCCGAAGCCGTCGCCGAGCTTGCGCCGTACCTTATCGGGAAGGACCCGACGCGCGTCGTGCATCACTGGCAGGCGATGTACCGCCACGCCTTCTACCGCGGCGGCCCCATCCTCACGAGCGCGTTGAGCGGCGTCGAGCAGGCCTTGTGGGACCTGGCCGGCAAGGCGCTGGACGTGCCGGTATACAAGCTGTTCGGCGGCCCCACGCGGGACAGGATCAGGCTGTACAAGGGCGGCGGCGACCCGGAGACCATCGGCGACCACATCGCGGCGGGCTTCACGGCGTTCAAGACGGGCGTTGCTGGCGGCCGACCGGCGCGGATCGTAGAGAACAAGGCGTTCGTGGATCGCGCGGCGGACCGGTTCGCGGCTCTCAGGCAGGCGGCGGGGCCCGAGGTCGACCTCGCCATAGACTTCCACGGCGCCATCAGTCCCCAGACGGCGAAGCTGCTCATAAAGGCGATCGAGCCGTACCAGCCGATGTTCGTCGAAGAGCCGTGTCAGTGCCAGAACGTGGACGTGCTCGCGGACATCGCGCGTTCGACGTATCTGCCCATCGCGACCGGCGAGCGGGTGTTCACGAAGTGGGGATTCCGCGAGATCCTGGAGAAGGGCGCCGCGTCGATCCTGCAGCCGGACCTGTGTCACGCGGGCGGCATCAACGAGGTGCGGCTCATCGCGGGCATGGCGGAGGCTTCGTACGCGGGCATCGCGCCGCATAACCCGCTCGGCCCGATCAGCCTGGCCGCGTGTCTACAGCTCGACGCGTCCATCCCCAACTTCATCGCGCAGGAGCACACGACGCTGGGCGAGGGGTACTTGAAGAAGCCGTTCGTCTTCAAGGACGGCTTCGTTGAATTGCCCACCGGGCCGGGGTTGGGGATCGAGTTGGACGAGGACGCCATGGAGGACAAGATCGACCACGACTGGCGCAACCCGGAGAGCTATCTCCAGGACGATGGATCAGTCGTCGACTGGTAGGCTACGCGACCGTGAGTCCCCCATCGACCACGAATGTGCCGCCGGTGGCGTACGCGGCGTCATCGGTGGCAAGGAACGTGATGAGCGGCGCAATGTCGTCGGGACGGCCGAGACGACCCAGCGGTACGGCGTCTTCGAGTCTGGTCTGACGTGCGGTCGGGTCGGGGTGAATGTCGTGGTTCGGCGTGCGCTCCAGCGCGCCGGGGCACACCGCGTTGCAGCGGACGCCGTGCTCCGCATAGTGCACCGCGACGTATCGACTCAGCCCGAGCAGCCCGTGCTTGCCGCTCAGGTACGCCGGGTTGCGGGATGACCCGTTCAGCGCGGTGATGGACGCCACGATCACGATCGCCCCGCCCGTCCCCTGCCGCACGAATTGCGCGAGTCCGTGTTTCACCGTCAGGTAAACGCCTCGGTAGTTGACGCCGTGGGTTTGGTCCCACACTTCCTCGGGTAGCTCGTGCAGTCTCACGTCACGGTCGTGCATCTGTATGCCCGCGTTGGGCACGAGGATGTCGAGCGCGCCGTACCGGTCCGCAGCCAGGCCCACGGCAGCCTCGACATCCACGGCGCGGGACACGTCGGTCGGCACGGCGACGGCCTCGTGGCCCTGCGCGCGCAGAGCGGCTGCGGCGACCTCCAGGGGAGTCTCCGGTATGCCGGTCAGAACGACGCTTGCGCCTTCGCGCGCCATCCGCCAGGCAGTCGCCAGGCCGATGCCGCTGCCCGCGCCTGTGATGAGCGCCGTCCGCCCGTCTAGCTGCACGCGTTGTCCTCCAGTCCTTCCCGCCCGCGGCGTCAGTCGTCGAACGGGAGTGGCGACATGTGGAACGACTCGGTGTCGTGGGTCCACGCGCCCATGAGGGCCCGGCGCATCGGCGTCGTGCGCTCCAGGAATCCCGGCGATGTCGTCATGCGGTCGGTGTGGTTGAGCCACGGCGGCGCGTAGATCGTGTGGAACATATGGCGCGGGTAATCGCGCGTGTTCCCGCTGCCGCAATGGTACACGCCCTGGTGGAACATCAGCGCGGCGCCCGGCGACGCGGTCACCATGTGGGCCGTAGGAAAGTCCATGATCGTCGCCCCCGACGGGAGCGGGTGACCTGTGTTGTGGCTGCCCGGCAGCAAGACCATGTTGCCCGCGCCCGGCGCCGACTGATCGGTGAGCACGAAGCCCGTGCGCAGCTGGACGAGCGGAGTCGGAGTCGCGAGGTTACGGAACTCGAAGGCGGACGATCCGTCCTGGTGGATGCCGCCGCCGGTGAATCCCGGAGGCACGACCGTCGCCCATGAGCTCTGCAGGATGAACTTGTCCCCGAACAGGGCCCGCGCCTTGGGCAGGATGGACGGATGATCCACGATCCGTTCGAGCGCCGGTTCCCGTTCGAACGTGGCTCCCAACTGCCTCCACTGATCCGTCGGCAACCCCTCGTGCACGCGGTCGCACGCCTCGCGCGCCGCAGCCGTCTCGTCCTGGGAGAGCGCGTCCGGTATGATTAGGTAGCCGACCGAATCGAAGACGAACCGCTCCATCTCGGTGAGCGGCCCGGGTTCGCCGTATGGGATCATGCGGTCCTGCTCCAGCAGCGTGTTGTGTTCCCGTCGTCGTCGCGGGCGCGGCATCGTCGCACACCCGTCGGAGCGGGCCAAGTCGTCGCCTTCGCACGGGCCCGAGGAGGTCTTGCCGGGCTCGGGAGCGTGGGCTATCAGTGGAACGTGAGCGTTACGCGGACGCGATCGACATAGCGAATATAGGATAGGGGCGGACATGCTTGGCGTCACCCGACTGCTCAACGGTACGGTGAGCCCCAGCGACGCGCTGCGATACGGTAGACACACCTCGCGCGGCCCCGCGCACCTGCTGCACTACTCGGAAGACAAGAAGCCCGTCGTCGTGTGGAACTGCACGCAGACGTGCAACCTGAAGTGCATGCACTGCTACGCCAGTTCGCGGAACAAGCAGTACCCCGGCGAATTGACGACCGAGGAAGCCAAGGGGCTGATGGACCAGCTTGCGGAGTTCAAGATTCCCACGGTCCTCTTCTCCGGCGGAGAGCCACTCATGCGGCCGGACCTGTTCGAGGTAGTCGCGTATGCGCGGGAGCAGGGCCTTCGCGCCGTGCTGTCGACGAACGGCACACTCATCAGCCAGGAAGTCGCGGAGAAGATACGCGACGCCGGCTTCACGTACGTGGGCATCAGCCTCGACGGCATCGGCGACGTACACGACAGCATCCGTGGCACGAAGGGCTCCTTCGAGGATGCGCTCGAAGGCATCCGGCGGGTCCGCGACGTGGGCATCCGAGTCGGCCTGCGGTTCACGATCCACGCGAAGAATCGGGACGAGGTCGAGGGCATCTTCCAGCTCATGCGGGACGAGAAGATCCCGCGCTGCTGCATCTACCATCTCGCGTACGCGGGCCGCGGCGAGAAGCTCCAGCGCTACGATCTGGAGCCCCACGAGACGCGAGAGGCGCTGGACTTCATATTCGATCGCGCGCAGGAACTGCACGAACAGGGCATCGAGTTGGACCTGCTCACCGTCGACAATCACGCCGACAACGTGTACCTGTACCAACGCGTCCTCAAGGATCACCCGGATCGCGCGGACGAGGTGTACGAGATGTTGAGCTGGAACGGCGGGAACCAGTCGGGCATCGCCATCGCGGCGATCGACCCGAAGGGGAACGTCCACCCCGACCAGTTCTCCTGGCATCAGACGTTCGGGAACGTCAAGGAGCGCCCGTTTGCCGACATCTGGCAGGATCGCTCCGACCCGTTCCTCGCAATCCTGAAGGACCGCAAAGGGAGCCTCAAGGGTCGGTGCTCGGTGTGCAAGTGGCTGCCCATCTGCAACGGCAACCTCCGCGTGCGCGCGGAAAGCTACTTCGACGACGCTCTGGCTCCCGACCCCGGATGCTACCTGACGGACGAAGAGTGCGGGATACTCCCTGGCACGCCCGAAGCCACCGTCGCGGCCGAGTTCCCGGTGCCGGCGCAGGAGGCGCTCGTAGGCGCGGAAGGGGCGGCCTCGTGACCCAAGACAACCTGAGCGCGAAAGCCGGCGCCGAGAGACGCACACTCAGCGCCCGCATGGGCGAGGTCGACTTCGACAAGGCGCCGTTCACCGTCGTGTGGGAGGTCACTCGGGCGTGCGCGCTGGCGTGCAAGCATTGCCGCGCGGAAGCGCAGCCGCGGCGTCATCCCGAGGAGCTCGATCACGACGAAGGCATGGCGCTGCTCGACCAGATCAGGGAGTTCGGCAACCCGATCATGGTCTTCACCGGCGGCGACCCGATGATGCGCCGCGACCTGTTCGACCTGCTTGGCAAGAGCGTGGACATCGGCCTGAGGACATCGCTCACGCCGACGGCGACGGCCCTCGTCACTCGCGACCGTCTGGAGCGCGTACGCGACGTGGGTATCAGCCGCGTGGCGCTCAGCCTCGACGGCCCCGACGCGGAGACGCACGACTACCTGCGCGGCTTCAAAGGCACATTCGACCGCACGATCGGCATCCTCAAGACAGCGCAGGATGTCGGGTTGAGCGTGCAGGTCAACACGAGCGTGACCCGTCGCACGGCGCCCAAGCTCCGCGAGCTCGTGCCGATGCTGACCGGTCTCGGCATCGTGCAGTGGTCGGTGTTCTTCCTGGTGCCGACGGGACGCGGCCAGCACGACGACATGATCAGCGCAGAAGAGCACGAGGACCTCTTCAACTGGCTGTGGGAGCTGTCGAAGGAGTCGCCGTTCGACATCAAGTCGACGGCGGCGCAGCACTATCGGCGCGTGGCGATACAGCGCGAGAAGGCGCTCGCGCAGGCGGAGGGCGAGCAGCGATCCGTCACGTTCGCGGGCGCCGGCTTCCAGTACGCCGACGGCCTGCACCGACCGATGAAGGGCGTCAACGACGGACGCGGCATCGTCTTCATCTCGCACACGGGCGACGTGTGCCCGAGCGGCTTCCTGCCGTTGGTCGGCGGCAACATCCGCGACCACTCACTCGGCGAGATCTACCGTGACTCGACGCTCTTCCGCGAGCTGCGCGACACGGACCTGCTCAAGGGCAAGTGCGGGGTTTGCGAATACAAGACGGTGTGCGGCGGGAACCGAGGCCGCGCCTACGCGATGACCGGCGACTACCTTGCCTCCGAGTCGCTCTGCGTCCACGAGCCGGCGGCAGCACGCGCGCCCGTCACGGTCTAGCAGTCGAGCGGCCGCACGTGTGTTACAGCGTCCGCCCGATCAGGCCGCCCTGTAGGGTGGCCTCGTGCACCGTGCGCGGCGTGTTCGCGTCGCCGATGGTGTGCAGCTCCGGGACGCGTCCGCGTAATCCGCTCGACAGCTCGTTCACGGGGTCGGCGCCGTCGGCGATGACGACGGCATCGACGTCCCGCAGTTCGCGTTCCTCGGCGAAGACGGCGTGGCGTAGCACGGCCACGGCGCCGTCCCACCACGCCAGCGTCTGCTGCGTCTCCCACCGGACATCCCGCTCGGAGAGCTTGCGGAGCATGTCCTCGCGCGTCATCCCCTCGACGGCGTGACATGAGCGGTCAGCCGCAGTGATGTATTCCACACGCGCGCCGAGATCCGACAGGTAGTCCACAAGGACGAGCGCGTTCATCGCTCCGCTGCGGTCGACGACCAGTACGCACGAGCCCTCAGCCACCGACGCCCCGAGCATGTCGCCCACGGAGCCCACCGGGCCTCCGCCTGGGACGGTGACGCGCCGCTCGACGGAGCCCGTTGCCACGACGACGGCGTCCGGCTGCATCGCCACGATGCTCTCAGCGGTCGCGTGGACACCGTACGTGACGGTGAAGTCGCCGCGATCCGCCTCACGCTGGTAGAACTCCGCGATGCGCGAGAACATAGCGCGCATGGGGCTCGACGCGGCGAGATGAACCTGCCCGCCGACGCGCTGAGACGCCTCCAACACGGTGACATCGTGACCCCGCGCGTGCGCGGTGATCGCGGCCTCCATCCCTGCCGGCCCGGCCCCGGCCACCACGATGCGTCTGACCGTTTCTGCCGGGGCGAGCTCCGCCCATTGGCGCTCGCGGCTGGTGACGGGGTTGTAGACGCAGCTCATCTGTTCCATAGCGCCGATGCAGCTCTGCAGGCAGCGCGTGCACCGCCGGATGCGGTCCCGTTCCCCTTCGCGGGCCTTGCGCGTGAAGTGGGGGTCGGCGATGTGCGCCTTCGTCATGCAGACAATGTCGAGCGCGCCGTCCGCGAGCGCCTGCTCCGCCATCTCGGGCGTCGTGATACGCCCCGCGTGCATGATCGGCAGCGAGGCCGCCTGTTTCACGCTTGCCACCAACGGCAGCCACTCGCCGTCCGGGCGCGCCATCGGGCCGTGGTGCAGCCCGCCGTCGCCCGCGGTGAGACTGAGGTAGTCGACCAACCCCAGCGCCTCGATGCGGGTCACCAGGTCGACATACTCGGCCACGGCCATGCCGCCCTGCTCAAGGTCGTCCGCCTTCAGGCGAACGCCCAGCGGGACCCCCGAGCCGATGGCGTTCCGCATCGCCTCCAGGGTCTCGACCGTGAAGCGCATGCGGCCCGCCATCGATCCACCGTAATGGTCCGTGCGTCTGTTGACGCGCGGGTTCAGGAACTGCGCGTGAAGGAAGCCCTCGTGCGCGTGGAGTTCGAGGCCGTCGATGCCGCCCTCGACGGCGCGCCTGGCCGCCGCGCCGAATGCCTGGGCGATCTCGCGCAGTTCCGCCGGCGATCGCTCCGGTCGTGAAGGCCTGCTGCGGCTGTGCGGCACGACCTGCGCGCGCATCCCCGCGCGGATGCGTTCCGCGCCGGAACCGGCCACATGATCGCTGGTGTGGATCAGCTGCGCGAACACCTTCGTCCCGTGGCGATGTCCTGCCTCCGCGAGCATGCGGTACCGCGGGATGATGGCGTCGGAGGTGTTCTGCATCCAGTCCGGCGCGGCGTCGTACGTCGGTCCCGTCGCTCCTACGACAAAGAGCCCAACGCCGCCCTTCGCGCGCTCCTCGATGTACGCCGCGAAGTCTTCGTTGGGGAGGCCGTCGGTCACCCACCAGCCGGCGAAGTGCGCGCTGATGGCGACCCGGTTCTTCAGATCGACCGACCCGATATCGATGGGTTCGAACAGGCGCGGATAGACGGGATGCGTCGACACGTCGTCCCTTCCTTGTACGGAGTGCGATGGCCTACTCGCGCAAGCCGTCGATCACTGCTTGTGTGAACTGCATCGTCTTTACGGCCTCGTCGAGATTCGCCGCGGGCGACTCGATGCGACGGCCGTCGCGAACGCAGTCCACGAAGTGGCGATCCTGCGCGCGCGTGCTGTCGACGCCGTCCGGCGCCAGGGGCGTCTGGCCACCGTCCGACCACACGACGCCGGACGACACGCCCTCCATGTACGTCGATATATCGCGGCCGTGGAGCTCGTAGCGTTCGAGCCGCGCGTCGCTCGTGTAGTTCGATATGAGGTGCCCGACGACGCCGTTCTCGAACAGCACGAGCGCCGCGTAGACGTCCTTGTATTCCGACACGGCGCGCCGCGAAATCGCGTGTACCTCCACGATGTCCGACCCGGCGAGGAACCGGATCGTGTCCACCGCGTGCGTCGTCGTCTCCAGGATCATGTTGTCCAGGATGGCGTCCGGGAACGACTGCGACGCCGCTATCCGCGTCAGGCTCTTGTGGAATTCGCCCACCACCTGCGTGACCGGGCCGCGGTCGCGTGTCATGTCCAACGCGCGCGCGATGATGGGGTTGAACCGGCGATTCCACCCGACCATCGCCAGGGCCCCGGAGGCGGACGCCGCATCGCGCAGCTCCTCGGTCTCCGGCACGGTCAGGCCGGGCGGCTTCTCCAGCAGCGCGTTGACGCCCGCTTGCAGGACCGGGAGGGCAGCAGGCGCATTCAGGTGCGCCGGAGTGGCCACGACCACGCCGTCGAGCTCTTCGCTGGCGAGTAGCTCGTCCGTCGAGGCGTAGACGCCGGGGACGCTGACGTCACCCAGCGCGGCGGCCCTAGACGCCTCGACAGGGTCACAGATGGCGACGACCTCGACATCAGCGAACGTCGCCAGAATCCTCAGGTGACCTCGGCCTCGGCCGCCACAGCCTACGACCGCGAATCTCATCTTGCTCACGAGCGGTCCTCCTCCGCGCTTTCATCGTCGCCCCGTCGCACCGGGTTCAGAACGTGGTCTCACGCGTCGTCGTCGGACACCAGCGGGCGACCGCGAGTTCGTCCAGCAGGCGTTCGCGCGCCTCGTCGGTTCCCGCGCGCCTCAGAGCGAACATGGTGTTCGCGCGTACGTAGCGATTGTCGTCGCCGAGAGCCGGGGTAAGGGCGTGCATCTCACCGTTCATGTTGGGCGCCAACTGCGCGATGGACATGCTGGCGAATCTGCGGACCCATTCGTCGCCGTCGTCGAGCGCTCCGATGAGGGGCAGGATCGCGTCTCCAGACTCCTGAGAGACGATGCCCAGGGCGTTGGCCGCGTGCTGGCGCACCGTCGTGTCCGGGTCCTTCAGAAGGTCGATGAGCGTGGACGTCGCGGTCGCGGCTGGCAGACCGATGTCGCCAATGACGGCAGCCGCGCGGTTGCGGGTGTCGGCATCGTCGGATTGCGTCGCCGCCGTGAGAGCGTCGACCGCGGGAGCACCGATCGAGCTCAGCGCATAGCCCGCGCCACGCCATACCCGCGCGGACCTGTGTGAGAGCTCGCTGACCAGCGCCGGGACGGCTGCCTCGCCGGCGCCCGCGATCTCGTAGGCGGCGTCCAGCGCATCGGTCTCCGAGTCGGCGCCCAACCGCGGCAACAGCTCATCCATGTCGTCGGCGCCTGCGGAGCCCGCGGCGTGAGGCGCGCCCGTGTGCCAGTTCCAGACCGTCTCGCGCATCGCCGGATGGAAACCGGTGTCGTCACGCCACTCCTCTCCGGTGGCGTGCCACGTGGGCCGCATGGGCTCGTCCATGCGGGCGAAGAGGAACTTCATCATGTAGCGCGGCTCGTCGGCCGTGTTGGGGGTCCCACGGTGCCATATGTCGTAGTGAACGAGCACGACCGTCCCTGCGTCGCCCGCTAGCTTGATCTCGTCCCAACGGGCATCGCCTTCGGGGCGGTCGTTGTAGGAGTGCGAGGCCGCGACGACTCCGGTGGGCCCGCGTTCTGCCGGGGTGTCCTGCGGGTAGTAGAACACCATCGTCATGCGCGTCGTGTGTCGTCTCCGGGCCCAGCTGTCGATGTGCATCGTCTGGCCGGGGCTACCGGGCGGGTTGTGGTGGCAGTGCCGATGTGGGTGCATGTAGTAGCCGTCGCCGAGAACGCTCCGCAGCGCGCCGTCCACGACGGGGTGGCCGTACCCCTCGGCCAGCGCGGGGATGCGAGGCAACACGTTGTTGCCGGGGTTGCCCTCCTTCTCGAACACTTCCTGGGTCCTGGCATACACGCGCTCGTGGAACGACCTCGGCAGGTCGATGTCGAGGGCGATGTACCCGTCGGCGATGTACTGGCGCATCTGCGCGTCTGTCAGCCTTACGGGGGCGTCCATGGCGTCTCTACCTCCTTGCGCTACTCGGTCGCGATCAGGTCCGAACTCGATCCGGGCTCGGTTGGCGTCGCATAGCGCCCGTCACTCACTCTAGCGGGATGCGTGAACCGCTCGCGCAGGTGCGGGATGTATTCCAGGAACAGGCGTTCGTGACCCAGGGCGATGTGGTTGTACAGAACCAGGTGCTGATGGATCTGGCCCATATCGCCCACATGCGGGAACACCGGGACACCGAACTTGCGCGCCAGCAGACTCACGACGATGAACTC
>NYZG01000256.1 GCA_002687025.1 Candidatus Poribacteria bacterium | reverse complement strand
TCGCCGTGACGGTGATCGTGGCGCTACCACTCGCGTCGGCCGCGGAATCGACGGTCCTCGTCCGGGTGGTCCCGTCGCCGGTGAACGTCGGGTCGGGGATCACGCTCGGGAGCGAACTGGTGGCGACGAACGTCACGCCCTGTTCCGTCTCGTCGGCGCCACCACCGGTGTCTACGCCCGTGATATCCACTTCCAGCGGCCCGGCGTCTTCGCCGAACACCTGCGTGGCGATCTCATCGAAGCTGGGGGAGTCGTTGACCGCGTCAATCGTGATGGTGAACGAGAGCGAGAACGTGTCGTATTCCCTATCCGGATCGTTTCCGCCATCGTCCGTCGCGGTGACGGTGATGAGCGCCGCGCCGTTGGCGTTCTCGACGGGCGAGAACGTCAGCGTGCGCGTGTCTCCCGATCCCGTGAACGTCGGGACGGGGACGATGTCCTCGCGGTCGCTCGTGGCAGTGAAGGTGACCGTCTGCGAAGCCTCGTCAGCGCCGCCACCCGGACCAACGCCGGTGATCGTGATGGCGTCAGGAGTCGCGTCCTCGTCCATCGTCACGTCGTCGATGGCGGCGAAGACCGGAGCGTCGTTGAGTGGCGTCACGTTGATCGCGAACTGCTGCGACGCGCTGTTGGTGTGCGCGCTGTTGCTGGGGCCGCCGGATGGGCCGCTCGCGCCGCTGTCCAGGGCCGACACGAGGACAACGGCAGACCCGGCCGCATCCGCCACGGGGGTGTACGTCAACGTGCGCGTGTCATCCGCGCCAGTGACGGTCGGGGCTGGGATGATCGTCGTCGCGAAGCTCGTGACCGTCAGCGTTACGGTCTGAGAGTCCTCATCGCCGTCGCCGCCGGGGCCGACGCCGGTGACGAGTATCGTCTGCTCGTCGCTGTCCTCATCCAGCGTCACGTCCGCGACGGCGTCAAAGAGGGGCGCGCTGTCCAACGGGTCTATCAGGATCGCGACCGTGGACGGCGAAGTGGTGGTTGTCGCATCCGCCACCGTGTATGTGAAGGAGTCCGTGCCGCTGTAGTACTGCGTGGGCGTGTAAGTGGCCGTCTGGCCGGACACGACTATGTTGCCGTGCGATGGATCGGCCGTCACGGTGAACGTCAACGCCTCACCGCCCGCGTCGCTGCCGGGTAACGACACGACCGAGACGAAATCCTCCTCGATATGCAGGTGCTGCGTGGTTACGACGACGTTGTCGAGCCCCCAGCTCTCGTTGCCTATGCTCTCGAGGCCGCTGGCGGAGAAGTCGATCTGGAGCGCGCTGTCCGAGTGTGCGAACGTGTAGGTGAATTCGTACACGGAATCGCCGTAGAACGTGCCGCCCAGCGTATTCGCTTCGACGGCGCCGGTGCGCGCCGCGTTCGTGCCACCGCCGTAAGAAGCCGGATAGGACTGAAAGGCGTTGCTCGACCCGTTGGTGACGTTGCTGAAGGTGGAATCCAAGAGGGTGGTTTCGTCGGCCGTGACGGTGATCCGGTCGGGGCCGGCTCCGCCGCTGCCGTCCCAGGAATTGAGCAAGTACAGGTCGAACGACAGCGTCACCTCAGAGTGCGTGGGTATGTCCGACAGCGGCAGAGACACCGTTTCCGAGGTGAATTGGCCCAGGAAGCCGCGACCTGCGTCCGCAGGCGCCGTCGTGGTCGTGGGGTTGGTCCAAAGAGGATTGGCCCCGGCCTGGAAGTCATCATTGGACAGCTCCAGGAGGCCGCCGACGACGGGCTCGAAGTCGGCGGCCGTGACGTCGACGGTCACGGTCACCGCATCACTCAGCGCGACGCCGTCGTTGGCGGCGAGCACGAACGTCCGCGTGCCCGACGTGCCGAGGAGTGGGACGTAGGTCGCGGTTTCGGCGACATCGTCTATCGTGACGGTCGCCCCACTCGGTGGGGAGACGACATCCACCGTCAGTGAGTCGCCGTCGGCGTCGGATATAGTCACCGGAATCACGACCGCCACGCCCGCGTCTGCCGTCTGGGTCGCCACAGATGTCAGTGTGGGGGCGGCGTTGGAGAGGAAGCCCAGAGGGTAACCGATGCTTGCGCCGGCGCCGCTGGCGACGCCATCGTTGGCGAAGCCCGTCGCGTCCAGAAGCGAGGCTCCGTCGAGCGGCCAGTAGCCACCCAGGCCGGTCTCATCGCCGTCGTGCTTCTTCCGGTAGGAGTTCGCGATGTGGGCCGCCGGCCGCTCGATGCTCCAGACGCGGGGCTCGTCTATCTGCCCGTCGAACACTTCCGTCCCGTCGCTTCGGCCGCCGATGAGCAGCGTGTCGTCGCCATCGTCTACATCGCCGATGGCGCCGGACCCAACCGCGCTGGCGACGTTGGCCCCATTCACGTAGAACTCGATGGCGCCGTAGACGGCCTCGTAGGTCATCGCGACGTGCGACCACTGGCCCTCCGGGACTGTGACCCCGCTGTACACGACGGTCCATGCGGGAGAGTCGATCGCCAACACGCCCCACAGGTCGCCGCTTGGGTCGCGGCCTAGCTGGTATTCGCCTTCCTTGCTGAGGATGACGCCGCCGTACGTGCCGTGCGAGCCAGGGCCGGTCGGGTAGATCCAGGCCTCCAATGTGACCTCGTTCGTCACGTTGAGAGACGCCGCGTCCGGCACGGCGATGTTGTCGTCCACGCCGTCAAAGACGGCGACCTCGGCCTCGCCCTCGGCGAAGAGCTCCACATTGTCGAAGAACGCATCCATGTTGGTGCCGGAGCGGTCGGCCAGTAGGCGCACGGCGATGTATTCGGTGCCGATAGGCGGCGCAGTGACATCGGTCACTTGCTTCCAGGATCCGGTGTTCTTGAACCATCCCGTGTCGGATGAGTAGAGCACCGTCGAGTTGTTGGCGGCGCGATGCTCGAGGATGACACGCGCGCTATCCGGCTTCGCCTCGGACTTCGACCTCGCATACGCGCTGAGGCCGATCGTCATCGTGCCTGCGGTGATCTGGGACTCGTAGCCGCTGACGTCCACCACCTGCATCAGTTCTGCGGTCGCGGTCCCGGCGTCTATGAAGTACGAACCCTCGATGGGGCTTACGCCACCCTCTCCCGTGTTCCCGGGCCAGCTGTCGTCAACGACGGTCCACGCGGTGGCGTCCCCGGTCTCGAAGCCGCCGTTGACCATCAGGTCCACACCGGACAGGACGACTGGGTCGACGACCGTGATGTCAACCGACGTGACGGCGCTCGTCGAGTAGGCATCGCTCACCGTGAAGGTGAACGACACGGCGCCGGTGAAGTCAGTGTCCGGCGTGTATGTCATGTCCGGCGCCACACCGGTCAGCACGCCAGTCACGGGCGTGGAGATCACGTTGTAGGCGATCGCGTCTCCTTCTGGATCCTCGGCAGCGAGGACGGCGTCCGTGATGGAGTTCGTGAGCATCGTGAAGTCTTGCGCGGTCGGGACCGGCGTGCCGTTAACGGTGATGGACACAGTCGCGGTGTTGCTGTTGACCGTGCCGTCGTTCGCGTAGAACGAGAAGGAGTCCGCGCCGTACGTTCCTGCGGTCGGAGTGTACGTGACGCTCGGCGCTGTACCGGACAGGACGCCGTTCGTCGGACTAGACGCGATCGTGTACGTCAGGGGGTCGCCGTCGCCGTCGGTCGCCACCAGCGTGATGGCGATAGACCCGTCCTGCGCTACAGTGGCGCTCTGGGCGCTCGCGACTGGGGTCGCGTTCGGGGATATGAACGACACCCCGCCGATGCCGGCCATGTACGAGAGGATGTTCCGCAGCATGTTCGCCGCGTCGGCGGACGGCGTGTGGTGGATCGGGAGGGTCAACGCGCTTACGAAGAGGACGCCAGACCCCTTGGCTTTCACCACGAGGAGTGCGTTGCCGGCGTCGGCCATCAGAACCGTGTGCCCGGCCGTGGAGGCCGTACCGTGGGCGTAAGAACCCCCCGTATAGCTGGTGGCGACGGGCAAATAGGGACCGGCGAATATGGCGTGTCCCGGCGTTGTCGCGGTCGCCGCTGAGTGGTTTGTCGCCTGGTCGATAAAGTAGTCGACGGTGCCGTTCCCCACGAGCTGGGGGCCCTCGTTCGGGGCCGCCTTGACATAGAGAGCTCCACCTGCCGTGATCCACGCCGACGCGGACGCCGCGTGCGTGTTTAGGTAAGACTCCATCTCGATTGTGGCAGCGTTCCCGCCTTCGAGAAACACTACGCCGTACGTCGACGTGAACACGTTGGTGGCCCAACTGAGGCGATCCCAGTTGCCGCCGAACACATCGGCCATGGCCTCGTCGTTCGCGGCGGAGCCCCACGGGTTGGCTGTGGAGTCCGCGTCGGTGCCCGTGATATACGCGGCTCTCAACGCGAACGCGGAGGGCACGACGAGCACACTGAGGGTGGCAAGCAGGACCAGCAGCGGCGCGAGAGAGACGCGCACACGGTGGTCGAGACCAAGTACCCTCTGCACACGCCGCCGACAAGAGCCGCTGGACACGCTTACTTTCTCCGTCTGTACTTCTGGCCCGTCAACGCTTCCCCGGCGTGACTTGGCCGGCCCGCACGATGCCGTAGGCATTATAACGGACATTGTGTCAGGAAGTTCACCTAACGCCTCCGCGCGGCACGGGGTGGACGGGCGCCGATCGTCGGCCTTCTCACGGACGCGCGTGGATACTAACATAGCGCGGCTCAATCAACCCGCGGCACACCGACTCGTATCCCGGAGGCGACGGACAATGGCAGCGAAACGGTGCCTGATGATCGGCGGCGGCGGCATGGCCGGCGGTTGGATCAGCAACTTCACGCAGCACTTCGCCGACCGGATCGAGGTCGTCGCGGTGGCCGACGTGAGCGACGACGTGCTTGCACGTCAGGGCGCGGCGCTGGGTCTTGGCGACGACGCGCTGTACACCGACTTCGCGGAAGCGTGCGCGTCGGTCGAGGCGGATTTCTGTGGGATCGCCGTGCCGCCGCAGTTCCATGCCCCCGCAGCGATCGCGGCGATGCGCGCCGGAATGCCCGTGCTGTCCGAGAAGCCGATCGCCGATACTCTCGAGGCGGCCAAGGAGATGCTGAGCGTCGCCAACGAGACCGGGTTGCCCTGCGGGATCATCCAGAACTACAGATACGCGCCGAACAAGCAGGAGCTTGTCGCCATACGGGACGAGGGACGCCTGGGTCGGCTGCAGCACATCGTCGGACGATACGCCTGCGACTACCGGAAGCCTGCCTCGTGGGGGGCGTGGCGACACACGATGGAGTTCGGCCTGCTGTTCGAGGGATCGGTGCACCATTTCGACATGCTGCGCTTTCTCTCTGGCGGCGACTGCGAGACGTTGGTCGGCTTCGGCTGGGATCCCGAGTGGTCCAGCTTCGAGCACTTCTCGTCGGGCATATACGCCATGCGCATGGATAACGGGGTCCACGCGGTGTACGAAGGGAACAGCTCCGCAGCCGGCATCATGAACTGCTGGAACAGCGAGCACTACCGGGCGGAATTCGAGGAGGGATGCGTCGAGATCGCCGGCGGCGACACCGTGACCATACACCGGGCCGGGCAGGAATCAGAGTCGTACGAGGCGCCCTCGATCCCCTGGCACGCCCACCTCCATCTGTTCGACGAGTACCTGAACTGGCTCGACGGCGGGCCGCCTTCCGTGACGCGCATCCAGGACAACATCAAGAGCTACGCGCTCGTGATCGCGGCGATGGAGACGACCACGGACGGACAGCCGAAGCGCATCGCCGACTACCTGATCGACATCTCGTAGCCGCGGCCGCAGCGGAGGATGAGGAGGGATTGCCTTGGGGTTCTTCCGCGTCAGTGACGAGCAGGCGCGCGGTTTCGCCGAAGACGGGTATCTGATGGTCCCCGGCATGTTCGACGACGAGGAGACGCGGCTGCTCTGCGAGATCGGCAAGGCGGACACGGAGAAGCGCGACCGTGTCGGCGTCGCGCGGGATACTGACGGGCGAGAAAGCAAGCTGTGGCTCAGCAGCGACCGGCAGGACGACATCTACAACGCCTTCGTTCGGTCGCATCGGCTCGCGGGCACCATGGAGAGGCTGCTCGGGGACGAGGTGTATCTCTACCACTACAAGATGATGGTGAAGGAGGCGCGGGTCGGCGGCGCGTGGGAGTGGCACCAGGATTACGGTTACTGGTACCGCAACAACCACTGCCTCTGGCCGGACCTGGCCAGTTGCATGATCGCCGTGGATCGCGCGAC
>NYZG01000255.1 GCA_002687025.1 Candidatus Poribacteria bacterium | reverse complement strand
CGTTGACGAGATAGGGCGGCAGGGCGTCGAGGATCGCCTGCCAGCGTGGGATCGCGTCCGTGTGCAGGCCGAACTTCTCGCAGCCTGCGACGAGCGTCTTCAGCGTCTCGCGACAGACGGCGATGTCCATCGTCGCGTTGATCGCCGCCGGACAGCCGGTATTCGCCGGGCTGTTCTCCGGCGAATACGACGGCACGAACACGACCTTTCCGTCCTCGTCGCGCGTTGTGAGGAACTCCTCGTAGAACGCCGCGATCTCGACAAGCGCCGGGATGAGTCTCACGCGAAGAAATGCCTCGTCGCCCGTGATCTGGTAATGCTCTACGAACGGCTGGTAGAGCCATCCCGCGCCCGAGAGCCAGAAGTGCCCGGGGAAACCCCCGTCGAAGTGCGTGTGCAGGTTGTGGTTTCCGTCCGTGCGAGGCCCCGCCAGCACGCCTCGACATCCGTAGAACTTCCGCGCGTTCGTCTGCCAGTCACCGAAGATGCCCTCGACGAGCTGGAAGTACCCTTCCATCGCTTCGGGCAAAGCGCCGATATTGCCGCCTGAGACGGCGAGATTCACGTTCGCATCGGTCGTGAAGTCGCCCCGCCAGCTCGGATTCCACGAGGCGTTCCAGATCCCCGTGAGCCGCGGCGGCCATTCGCCGCTCGAACTGATGAGCACGTACCGGCCCATGTCGAACATCGTCTCCAGCAGCGCCGGGTCGATGACGTCCTCGCGTTGGGCCGCCAGCAACTCTTCGGCGTTCCGGTCGCGGGCCGCGCCGGCGCCGAGGTCGAGCGTGACGCGGCGAAACATCTCGCCGTGAATCGCCGTGTGCCGCTCCAGCAGCCCGTCGTAATCCGCGGCGACGGCGTCCAGATCCCCCCGGACGGTCTGCGCGTTTCGCGCCCTGACATCTCGGTGCCATTCCAGCCGCGTGAGCAGAAGAACCGCCTCCGCGTCACGGACCTTTAGCGTCTCGCCGTCGACATAACTCGTGCCGCCCACGCTGACGACACGCGTCGCGCACGTGAACCCGCCGCCGCCCGTGTTGCTCGGGTAACGCCCGCGCAGTTCGATCGTGTCCCGTGTGACGAGCTTCTCGAAGCGCACGGCGTCGGGCAATGCGTGCAGCCGTTCGTCCGCGCTCATCTCGACGTGCAACGGGCCTTCAGACGGAGCCAGCAGCAGTTGCGCGACGACTCCATCTGCCCGCGACGCGAACGTCTGCCGCGTCCACTCGCCGAGGCCGTCGCTCCATCTCACGACGATCTCACCGGTCTCAAAGTCGAGGGAGCGCACGTAGTCGACCGGCGCTCCGCGCGAGGCCACGTCGAAGCACAGCGCGTGCCCGGGATGATACATGTCGGTCCACACGAGGCCGTCCCACCCATCCTCGCGCGCGGCCGCGATCGAGTGGGCATACGCCTCGGCGTATTCGCCGTTGAGCATGAGTCGACGTATCTCGGGGAGCGCGTGTGCGATGTCCGGCGGCTCGGGCGGCGACTCCCACTGCGGCAGGTTGAATCGCTCGTGGTTCAGCACGACGCGTTCCCGGTACGGGTCGCCGAACACCAGCGCCCCGAGCGTGCCGTTACCGGTGATGAGCGCGTCTTCCCACCGTTCCGCGGGGTACAGGCTGCTCATCCCGCGCGACGGCGCGATGCTGTCTCGTTTGGCCGTGGCCATTGGCGATACGGCCGCAGTTGGCGTCACGGCTTACCGACCTCCTGGATATACCGGACGAAGCCAAACTGCCTACGCGCCGCCCTGTGGAACGCGCGATCTCCGGTCCAGAGCTCGCATCCCCGGAGCTCGGCCAACGCGGCGTATGTGGAGTCGTACACCAGCCGCTGGTTCAGCGTTTCAGCGATCTCGCGCGCGCGTCGCCGCACGGCGGCGCGATGCAGAATGACGACGGGAAGGCCGTCTAGCGCCGACCGGGCTAGCGCTGCCTCCTGCGGCGCAAACGCGCCGCGATACGCCCTCTGACGGAGCGCGCCGTCGGCCTCCGACTCGAACAGCGGCGGCGCGAGGATCGCACACCCGGAGGACACCAGGCGCTCTACGAGGGCCTCCGCGGCTGGGCTGTCGGGTTCATCGCCCGTCGCGAACGCCACGGCAACACTGGCGTCGAGGACCACTTCATTCCTCATCGACATCCCATCCCGCCGGGGAGATTGCGCGCTGCCGGTCGTCGCGCATCTGCCGTATGTCTGCGGCGGAGTCACGGCGGCCCTTACTGCCCGCGCGGATTAGCGGGTGCACCTTCCTCGCGAAGTCCAGCGCGTCCTGGAGCTTCCGGGAGTATTCATCCATGTCGAGGGCCGCCACCGGGTCGAGTGGCTCTGCCCTCTTCTCGTCGACCCGAGACGCGTGGGGTATGCGGTACTCGCGCAGTATCGGCGCGACGGTGGTCGTGCTCCCGCCGCACGCCTCGATGGCCCGCGCCACGGTGGGCAGGAGCCCGGTCTCGGCGATGGTCGCTTCGACGAACTCGCGGATCTTCAGCTCACGTTCCGCGCGCGTAATCCTGGTCGCAGCCATGCGCGGCCCTCCGTTGTCACATATGACAATCCTACTTGCCCGGTGGGGAGCGGGCAACGCGCTACCCCGTCCAGAACACGTACACCGGCACATGGAACACAAGCCCGATGCTCGCCCAGAGCATGCCCAGCGTGAAGTCCCCGATAATCAGCCCGAGGAAGAACGGCACGGAGCGTCGATACCCGCTAACGCCCGAGAATCGGAGCACGCTCCATTTAGCCACCGAAGCGATGACGAGCGGGAAGAATATCCGCCCGATGCCCCATCTCCCCGATATCACGTAGCCCACCGGATGGAACGGCCACCACAGAAACTGCGTGCGCACCGCCGCGAGAGCGGTCGTGAGCAGGAAACCGCCCAACGTGAACGTCAGGGCCATCGGCTGCCAGTCGGCCGGGGCCTGGAGGCGCGACGTGAGCAGGCGGAAGCCGACGCTGGCCGCCCACGTCTCCTCCGGGTACGCCTCGACGCCCAGCTTGTACGCATCGTGCAGATACGCCCACCATCCCGCGAGCGAGCCCACGCCGGCCGCGAGCAGCACCGCCGCCATCAGCCCGCGCGAGGAGATACGCATGCGCTCCGCGAACTTCATCGCCTCTAGCTGGATTGGCATGGGATGTTCCCGGCCTGCGGAACCCAGGATCCAATGCAGCAGCCCGAATCCAACGATATTCCCGGGGCCGAGGCGGCGTGTCCCCAGGGCGGTTATCAGCAGATAGTCCGGCGTCGCGCCGGACAATGTGTGTACCGCAGGGCCGAGTTCCGCCCGAATCCGCGTGATGGCCGTCGCGAGGCCGAAGTACAGCAGGAAGAACGGGATCAGCACCCAGAACGACATGCCCAGGTAGTGGCAGAACACCATCAGCCCAAGCCCCCCCGCCGTGGCGCCGAGCGCGGGCAGTCGCACCTCCCGCGTGACCACGTCCGGCACGTTGGCGAAGACCCCCGCGAAGTGCCGTCGGCCTTTCCACACCGCGAAGCACAGCAATGCGATCCAGCCGCCGCGGACCTGCGCCTCGGCGTACGGGAATCCCGGCATCGCGCCGAACCCGTACGCGCTGCCCACAACCCGCTCCGCCTGCCAGACCAGGTGGAACACCCACGTCGACAGGATCAGGTCCAGCGGCATCAGATACGCCATCCCCACGGCGAACGGATAGAACGTCCGGTACATGTACCCCATCGCGTTCCACGGCCGCGTGGGGAAGAAGCGGGCCAGGTTCAGCGGCTGCACCGGAAACGCCGGTACCGACGGATACCACACGTTCGCCTGGTTCACCACGCTGATGAGGGCCGCGAGGCCGAACCCAAACCACAGCAGCCGATGACCGAACAGCGACGTTCCCCCGCTCGTGTTCGGGCCGGCCATCTCGAACGGCAGTTGCGCGATGGGGTACGATAGGCGCTCGTTCGTGATCCACTGGCGCCGCACGATCCGCGCCAGGCAGAACGTCACGAACATGAGCGTCACAGTGAACGCAGTCCACGCGACGGCGCGTGGCGCCCACGCCCGCAGGTGCGCGTCGGTGTAGAGCGTCGAGTCGCCCTCGTAGTATCCTCGGAGCACTTGCCGGTCCTGCACCGTGATCCACTCGGGCAGGTACCGGCCGAAGAGATTCGCCCAGTCGTTTTCCGGTGTGGCGTGCCATGTCCCGTTGCCCAGGAGCGACACCAGGCACTTGATCATGTCCGTGCCGTTGAGCGCGGTCGCGGTTGCGAGCATCGTGTAGATGATGAGCACTTCGCGGCGCTGTAGAGCGCGGCGGGGCGCGTAACGCGCGACGCGACCGTTCACCAGGGCCAGCAGGAACAGGATCGTGATGACGTTGCAGAAGAGGGCGAGGTCGCTCAGTTCTATGTCGAGTATGCTGCTGAGCGGGGTCTGCCAGTGCGCGTTCAGGACCACGAGAACGCACCCGATCATCAGCGCGCGGCCGGTGGCGAATCCAGATGCTGACCGGACCAGTGGAGGCTGATTGGCGGCTGACACGGCGAGCTCTTGCGGGCGACGAGGGAGTGGCGAGTGCTGACCCGCAGTGTCGGCGGCCGCGCTTCGTCCGTCAACCTGGCCCTACATCGGCGGCGACGCGCCAACACGTTCCCATCGCAGGCACGGGGGAGTGCCCTTCCCGCGCAGTTTCGTGGATCATACCGGGCGCCGACCGGCGGGCGCCGCGGAAGGGAAAGGTAGGAGACGCTCAATGGCCGACATAGGCATAGGCAACGCCCCCTGCTCATGGGGGACGCTCGAATTCGAAGGCGTCGAGCAGGACGCGATCTCGCATACGCGCATGCTCGACGAATTGCGCGACACGGGCTACGCGGGCACGGAACTCGGCGATTGGGGGTTTATGCCCACGGACGCCACGTCTCTGCGCTCGGAACTGGCCAGCCGTGAGCTCGCGATGCTGGCGGCCTTCGTCCCAGTCGCCTTCCGAGACCGCCAGGCCCACGCTTCGGGAGTCGACCAGGCCGTCAGAACGGCCGAACTCATCGCCGCCGTCGCCGAGATGGGGAACCAGGGACGCCCGCCCTACATCGTGTTGGCGGATGACAACGGTTCGGACCCGACGCGTACCCAGAACGCGGGACGAATCACGGCCGACATGTCTCTGTCCGCCGATGAAACAGCGACGTTCGCGGCCGGCGTCGAGGAAGTGGCGCGTGCGGTCCTCGCGGAGACGGGACTGCGATGCGTTTTCCATCACCACTGCGCGGGATACGTCGAGACCCCCGACGAGATTGCGCGCCTACTCGACGCCACCGACGACGCCCTGGTCGGCCTCGTCTTCGACACCGGACACTATGCCTTCGGCAGCGGCGCCGAAACCGGCGACGAGGTCACGGCCGGCCTGCGTCGTTTCGCCGATCGCGTCTGGTACATGCACTTCAAGGACTGCGATGCGAGTCTCGCCGCCCGCGGCCGCGCCGAGGGGTGGGACTACTTCGAGTCGGTAGGTCACGGGGTGTTCTGCGAGCTAGGCGAGGGATGCGTGGACTTCCCGGCCGTCGCCGACTGGATGCGCGACAACTACGACGGCTGGTTGGTAGTCGAACAGGACGTCTTGCCCGGGATGGGCGATCCCAAGGAAAGCGCCCGGCGCAACCGTGAGTATCTTCGTGGCATCGGCCTCTAGGAGGCGACCACACTCATTCCGCCGCATGTCGCGTGGCGCAGCCGCGGGTATCGCGCGACACGGGCCATCCGGCCGTGACGGCGCCCCGAGGGTACGGTATACAGGCGCGTCCCGAGCTGCCGAACCCAAGGAGGCGCGCATTCGATGCCAGCCACGGACGCCACCCCGACCTACAGACCGAGCATTGCCGACGACGACGCCCGACGGGCCGAGTGGGTCGAGCAGTTCCACCGCGACGGCTACCTGTTCCTCAAGAGCGTGTTGCCCGAGGACTGGTGCGCCCAGTTGCGAGGCGATCTCGAGAAGCGCCTGCGCGACGACCCGAACCGGGACGCGCAGAAGGGCGCGGTGATTCACCTCAGTCCTCGCCTGTTCGAGGACAGCGAGGCGTCCCTCCGCCTGTTCGACATGGACCCCATCGCCAGCTTCGCCGAAGCCCTCATCGGCGGCCCCGTCCACGTCATCCACAACAACTCCTTCGTGACGCCGCCCGGCGGCGGCATATCGAGTTGGCACCAGGACGACCCGCCTCATTACCTCGTCACAGACGGCGAGCCGCCCCAGAACGTGCGACTGCCGGTTCTGTTCTTCACCGCGAACTACTACCTCACCGACGTCAGCGAACCAATGCACGGCGGCACGGAGACGATTCCACGGTCGCATCTGATCGGAGCCGCGTGCCCGTCGGTGATAGAGGGCACCGAGTGGGCCGATCAGGTCGAGCACAACAGCGGGCCCGCGGGCAGCGTCTGCATGTTCAACAACCAGGTGTGGCACCGCGGTGGGCCGAATCGAAGCAACAGGCTGCGGTACATGGTGCAGGTGACGTACGCGCGTCGGATCATCGGGCACAAGTACTACCCGTTCATGAACTACGAGATGCCCGAGCACGTGTATCGCGATGCCGACCCGCGTCTGAAGCAGCTTCTGGGCTTCTTGCCCCACGGCGCGTACGGCTGAGCGGCCCCCTCGGGCGGCCCCGCCTGCCCTTGAACATCGTGTGACATCGGCTATTGCTTGGCTGAGCCAATATGCCGCCCGCGCGGTCGCGGGAGTCGCAATCTCAGGATCAGCCGAAGACCACGGAAAGCGCGAGAATGGCAACCGATCTCGACATTGCCCAAGCTGCCGAACTGAAACCGATTATCGAAATCGCCAACGCAGTCGGCTTGGGTGAGGACGACCTGGATCTCTACGGGAAACACAAGGCGAAGGTCCACCTGGACGTCCTGGAGCGACTCGCCGACCGACCCAACGGCAAATACGTCGATGTAACCGCCATAACGCCAACGCCCCTCGGCGAAGGCAAGACGGTCACGACCATCGGGCTCTCACAGGCGCTGAACCACATCGGTAAGGATGTCGTCACCTGCATTCGGCAGCCGTCGCAGGGGCCGACCTTCGGGATCAAGGGCGGAGCCGCCGGCGGCGGACACTCCCAGATCGTGCCCATGGAGGATTTCAACCTCCACCTTACCGGCGACATACACGCCGTCAGCGCGGCGCACAACCTTCTCGCCGCGGCCATCGACGCGCGCATCATGCACGAGGATCAGCTGAGCGACGCGCGCCTCGAACGCACGGGTATTCCCCGGCTCGACATCGACCCCTACTCCCTCACGTGGAATCGCGTCCTGGACGTGAGCGACCGCGCCTTGCGCAACGTCATGACCGGGCTGGGCGACAAGCTCGACGGGCGCCCGCGCGAAACCGGCTTCGACATCTCCGTCGCCTCTGAGGTGATGGCGATACTCGCGCTGACCACCGACCTTCGCGACCTGCGCGAACGCCTCGGGCGCGTTGTCGTCGGGATGAGCAAGGCGGGCAAGCCCGTCACGGCGGAGGATCTGCGATGCGCCGGGGCCATGACCGTCCTGATGAAGGACGCGCTCATGCCGACCCTCATGCAGACGCTGGAGAACACGCCCGCGTTCGTGCACGCCGGGCCGTTTGCGAACATCGCACACGGCAACAGCTCGATCATCGCGGACCAGATCGCGCTGAAGCTCGTGCCGGACGGGTACGTCGTGACGGAGAGCGGCTTCGGCGCCGACTGCGGCATGGAGAAGTTCTGCGACATCAAGTGCCGTTACTCGGGGCTTGCGCCGGACTGCGTCGTCCTCGTCGCGACGGTGCGCGCGCTGAAGATGCACGGCGGCGGGCCCAAGGTGACGCCGGGACGTCGGCTGCACCGCGCATACCGCGAGGAGAACCTCGAGCTGCTGCAGGCAGGCGTGTCGAACCTGCAGGCGTGCATCGCCGTCGCCCGTCAGTTCGGCATCCCCGTGGTCGTCGCGCTCAACAGGTTCACGCCGGACACGGACGCCGAGGTGGACTTCGTCAGGCAGGCCGCGGTCGAAGCCGGCGCGGAAGGCGCCTACACCAGCGACGTGTGGGCCAAGGGCGGGGCCGGAGGAGCCGAACTCGCCGAGGCGGTCGCCGCCGCGTGCGAGAAGCCCTCCGACTTCCAGTTCCTCTACCCGCTGGACATGTCCATCAAGGACAAGATCCACACTATTGCCACGAAGGTCTACGGCGCCAAGGACGTGGACTACGCCCCCGCCGCCGAAGCCAAGATCAAGCTATATACCGAGTTGGGCTACGACGGGCTACCCATCAATATGGCGAAGACGCACCTGTCCCTGTCCCACGACCCGCTGCTCAAGGGCGCGCCGAAGGGGTTCACGCTTCCGATCAGGGACATCCGCGCGTCGGTCGGGGCCGGGTTCCTCTATCCGCTGTGCGGCGAGATGCGGACGATGCCGGGATTGCCGTCGCTACCGGCGTTCGCGAACGTGGATATCGACCTCGACACGGGCAAGGTGGTGGGTCTGTTCTAACGGCCCGTGATCGACGCCGAGACGGGAGCAACCGGACGGAGGGTCAATGGCGCCAGCTTTGGGGGCGATAAGCCCCGACCCCGCCCTTCTTCGAGGGGTTGAGGAGGAGTTAGGACAGAAGATCGCGTCCTGTTTCCACTGTAGCAAATGCGCGAGTGGATGCCCGGTCGCGTTCGCGATGGACGTACAGCCGAACAAGGTCGTCCGGCTGGTGCAGATGGGCCTCAAAGACGAGGTCCTCCGTAGCGCGTCGATATGGCTGTGCGCTTCGTGTGAGACGTGCGTGACGCGGTGCCCCAACCAGGTGGACATCCCCGCAATGATGGATGTTCTGCGGCAGATGGCCATCCGTGAGAAGGCCCCCGCGGCCGATCCGGCGATCCCAGCTTTCCACGCCGCGTTCCTGTCATCGGTGGGCAAGCACGGCCGCGTCCACGACCTCGGGATGCTGACGACCTACAAGGTGAAGACAAGGAAGCGCGGCGACGCGCTCAAGGACGCCGGCCTCGGCTGGGAGATGTTCAAGCGGGGGAAGCTCCGCATCCTTCCGAGCAAGGCGCGCGAGACGAAGCAGATCCGAAAGATGCTTCGCGAGATCGTAGATAGGATATGAGAGGCCCTGCTGGGCGACTTTCCGACCGGATTGATGCGGCTGATCGGGTAGCTGCCGCGCCGCCAATGGCGGCCGAAGCGTGTGCTGCTGCCCGCGTTTAGGCACGGCGGGCGCGTGCCCGCCGCCTCAACGATGAGGAGTCGGTGGTGGAACTGTCATACTTCCCGGGCTGCTCGCTGCACGCGACGGCGCGCGAATACGACGCCTCCACGCGGGCGGTGTGCGCCGAGTTGGGCATCGGCCTGACGGAACTGGACGACTGGAACTGCTGCGGCTCCACATCGGCCCATAGTGTGGACGCCGAGGCCGCTCGCGCTCTGCCCCTTCGCAACCTGCGCATCGCCGAGGAAGCCGGCAAGGCCGTGATGTCCCCATGCGCGGCGTGCTACGGCCGCTTGAAAGCCGGACAGGCCGAAGACGCTGCCTCGGACTCGATCGACGTCTGCCACATCCTGGACGTCCTCGACACGCAGGAGAGCACCGGGCTTCTCCGCGGCAAGGTCACCAACCCGCTCACCGACCTCAAGGCGGTGAGTTACTACGGATGCCTGACGACACGACCGCCGGATCGAACCGGCGCCACCGACTACGAGAACCCCGAGAGCATGGACCGTCTGTTGGGCCTCGCGGGCGCAACGGCGCTCCCGTGGTCGTTCAAGACGGACTGCTGCGGCGCGGGTCTCACGCTCACGCGATCCGACATCGTCACGCGGCTGGTGGATCGGCTGATGCGCATGGCCTGCGAGGCGGGCGCGGACTGCATCGTCGTCGCGTGCAGCATGTGCCACGCGAACCTGGACATGCGGCAGGCCGAAGCCGCGCGCGACCACGGCGGCGAATACAGCCTGCCGATCTTCTACATCTCCGAGTTGCTGGGACTGGCGATGGGATGCGCGGACGCGCGCTGGTGGCGACGCCACCTCACCGATCCCACGCAGCTCCTACGAGCCAAAGGGCTGGCCGCATGATCGAGCGGGCCGAACAGAGCGCGGGAGCCGTCGACGGCAAGGTCGGAGCCGTCGCCGTCGTTGGCGGCGGGATAGCCGGGATGCAGGCGTCGCTCGACCTGGCGGACGCTGGATTCCGCGTCCACCTCATCGAGAAGTCGGGCGGCATCGGCGGCCGGATGGCGCAACTGGACAAGACGTTCCCGACCAACGACTGCGCCATGTGCACCATCTCGCCCCGGCTCGTGGACTGCGAGAAGCACCCGAACATCGACATCATCACCAACGCCGAGCTGCTCGCCGCCGACGGAGAGCCGGGCGCCCTCAAGGTGTCCGTGCGCCGCCGCTCGACGTTCGTGGACGCGGAGAAATGCAACGCCTGCGGCGACTGCGAGGCGGTCTGTCCCGTCCATCTGCCGGACGAGTTCAACGAGAACCTGGGGCCGCGCAGCGTAATCCACAAGCTCTATCCGCAGACGATCCCGAACGTGTACACGATCGACAAGGCGGCCCCGCCGCCGTGCACGCTGACATGTCCCGCCGGGGTGAACGTGCAGGGGTACGTCGCGCTCATCTCGCAGGGGAAGCTACGGGAGGCCGTGTCGCTCATTCGGGAACGCCACCCGTTGCCCTCCGCTTGCGGGCGTATCTGCTACCACCCGTGCGAAAGCGTGTGCAACCGCAAGGACCTCGACGAGCCGGTGGCTGTGAACGCCCTCAAACGCTTCGCCGCCGACGGCGAGCGTGAACGGCGACGACTGGACGGCGACGGGCCCGATCACCCGCCCAAAGCGCGGGCGACCGGCAAGAAGGTGGCGATCGTAGGCTCCGGCCCCGCGGGGTTGACGGCCGCCTACGACCTCGCCCTGAACGGGCACGACGTCTCGATCTATGAGGCGGCCCCGGTCGCCGGAGGGATGCTGCGGCTGGGCATCCCCGACTACCGTCTCCCGAAGAACGGCCTGCAAGAGGAAATCGACGACCTACTCTCGATCGGCATCGAACTCTGGCTGGATACGCCCATCGGCCCGAATCTCACGCTTGACGACCTGAAGAGTCAGGGCCACGACGCGACCTTCCTCGCCGTGGGCGCGCAGAAAAGCCTCCGACTGGACATCCCCGGCGTCGAGTTGGACGGCGTGATGCACGGCGTCGAGTTCCTGCGGGCGGTCAGCCTCGACGAGGAGACGAGGGTCGGCCGGCGCGTCGCGGTGATCGGCGGCGGGGATGTCGCGATGGACGTCGCGCAGACGGTGCTCCGCCTCGGCGCGGAGCACGTGATGATTCTCTACCGACGCACCGAGGAGGAGATGCCCGCGCACGCGGAAGAACGCATCTCCGCGCAGGAAGAGGGCATCGAGTTCCGCTACTTGACCGCGCCCACGGGTATCCTCGGCGACGGGGCGATGACGGGCGTCGAGTGTCAGCGGATGGAACTCGGCGAACCGGACGAGTCGGGCAGGCGGCGGCCGGAGCCGATCGCCGGCTCAGAATTCGTCATCGAGGCGGACACGCTCATCGCGGCGATCGGGCAGAGCTCCGACTTCTCGTTCCTGGGCGACGGCAGCCCGGTGAGTATCACGCCGCGCGGCACGTTCGACGTGGACGAAATCACTCTACAGACGTCCGTGGAGGGGATTTTCGCCGGTGGCGACGTGGTCCTCGGCCCGGCGTCGGCGGTGGAGGCAGTCGCGCAGGGACACACGGCGGCGGAGTCGATACACCGTCACCTGAGCGGCCTCGACCTGCACGAGGGCCGCGCGAAGCCACGCGAGAACGCCGCCGGCATCCCGCCGCGCACGTTCGACCTCGTCCCGAGAGCCGAGATGGCGCGGCGCGATCCGTCCGTGCGCGCTCTGACCTTCACGGAGGTGAACCTCGGGCTTACCGAGGCCCAGGCGCTCGCGGAATCGAAACGTTGTCTCAACTGCGGAATCTGTTCCGAATGCATGCAGTGCGTCGAGGTGTGCCAGCCGGGCGCAATCGACCACTTCATGCGTGACGAGATGATCGAGCTCGACGCGGGCGCGGTCATCATGGCTCCGGGCTACGACCGATTCGACCCGGCCCTCCGCGACGAATACGGCTACACCCGCTACCCGAACGTCGTCACCAGCATCGAATACGAACGTCTTCTGAGCACCTCCGGCCCCACCGGCGGCGAGGTGCTGCGGCCGTCGGATCTGAAGCATCCGAAGCGCATCGCGTGGATTCAGTGCGTTGGCTCGCGTGATACGGGCTGCGGGAACGGCTACTGCTCCTCCGTCTGCTGCATGTACGCGACGAAGGAAGCGGTGATGACCCGCGAGCACGACCCCGAGGCCGAGGCGACCGTCTTCTTCAACGACATCCGCGCCTTCGGGAAGGGCTACGAACGCTACTACGAGCAGGCCAAGGACAAGCACGGCGTCCGGTACATCAGGAGCATGCCCTCCACGGTCAAGGAACTGCGGCAGAGCGGCAACCTGCTCATCCAGCACGCGCAGGACGACGGCCAGATGGTCGAGGAGGAGTTCGACCTCGTCGTGCTGTCCGTGGGTCTGGAGCCGTCGAAGCAAGGCGGCGAAATGGCTACGCGGTTGGGCGTCGAATTGGACAGCTACGGCTTCGCCCGGACGAGCAAGTTCGCGCCGGCCGAGACATCGCGGCCCGGTGTCTACGTGTGCGGCGCGTTCCAGGCGCCGATGGACATCCCCGAAGCCGTGACGAGCGCCAGCAGCGCCGCCGCCTGCGCCGCGGAACTGCTGTCCGATGCGCGCGGGACGTTGGTCCGCGAGACGGAATATCCCGACGAACAGGACGTCCTGGGCCAGGAGCCGCGCGTCGGCGTGTTCGTCTGCCACTGCGGGACGAACATCGCGCGCACCGTCGCGGTGAAGGAAGCGGTGGAATACGCCAGGACGCTGCCGCACGTCGTGTACGCGGAGACCAACCTGTACACCTGCGCCACCGACGCGCAGGGGCACATCATCGAGATGACGAAGGAGCACGACCTCAACCGGGTGGTGATCGCGTCGTGCACGCCGCGCACGCACGAGCCGCTGTTCCGCGACATGATGCGGCAGGCCGCGCTGAACCCCTACCTGTTCGAGATGACGAACATCCGCGACCAGTGCTCGTGGGTGCACGCCGACGTGCCGGAGGAGGCGACGGCGAAGGCGAAAGACCTGACGCGCATGGCCGTAGCGCGCGCGGCGACGCTGGAGCCACTCCAGGACATGAGCTTCGAGGTCAAGGCGAGCGCGCTCGTTATCGGCGGCGGGCTGGCGGGGATGACCACCGCGACATCGCTGGCCGACCAGGGCTTCAGGGTTCACTTGATTGAACGCGGGCCGGACCTGGGCGGGCGACTGCGGAGCCTCAATTACACGCTTGAGGGCGCCGACCCGCAGGCCCACCTCGCGGACTTGCTGGCGCGGATCGACGGCGACGCGCTTATCGACGTGTATGCCGATGCTGAGCTGATGGACTTCTCGGGGCATGTCGGCAACTTCCGGTCGGTCGTGCGGACGCCCAGGGGTGAGACGGAGCTTGAGCACGGCGTCGTCATCGTGGCTACGGGCGGCGTGGAGTACGTACCCGACGAGTACCTGCACGGCGAGCATCCCCGCGTGATGACGCAGGGCGAACTGGAGCGACGCCTCGGAGCCGGTGACCGCGCGTTCGAGGATGGCGCCGATGTCGCCATGATCCAGTGCGTCGGGTCGCGCGACGAGGAGAACCCGTACTGCAGCCGCGTCTGCTGCGGCAACGCCATCAAGAATGCGCTCAAGGTCAAGGAGCGCAACCCCGACAGCAACGTCTATGTGTTCTACCGCGACATTCGCACATACGGCACGCGCGAGGACTCCTACCGCGAGGCGCGCGAGGCCGGCGTGCTGTTCATCCGCTACGAACCGGACGCCAAGCCGCGCGTGTCCAGTGAGGACGGCGCACTCGTCGTTCGCGCATACGATCCGGTGTTGGGCGCGGAACTGGAGTTGCGGCCGGACTTCCTCGCGCTGAGCGCTGGCGTTCGTCCGCACCCGGATGCCTTCGCGTTGGACAAGCGGCTCAAGATTCCGCGCGACATCGACGGGACGTTCCTCGAAGCGCACATGAAGCTGCGCCCCGTGGACTTCGCGAACGAGGGCATGTTCCTCTGCGGGCTCGCCCAGGCGCCCAAGTACGCGCAGGAGTCGATCGCGCAAGCGACGGCCGTGGCCGCGAGGGCAGCGACGATCCTGTCGAAGAGGCATCTATCCGTGCCGGGGACCGTGGCGCAGGTGGATCCGGAGGGATGCGCCGCGTGCCTCACGTGCATCCGCACGTGTCCGTTCGATGTCCCGGTCATCAAGGACGGGGCGGCGTACATCGAGGCGGCGATGTGCCAGGGGTGCGGCACATGCGCGGCGGCGTGTCCGGCGAAGGTGATCGATCTCGGCCACTACAAGGACGAGCAGGTAGCGGCAGGCGTCGCACAGGCGGTGGGTTCATGATGTCCGACGAGCGAGAAGCGATCGACACGAGCGAGACGGCGCCCGCCGGCTTCGAGCCGGTGATCGTGGCGTTCTGCTGCCAGTACTGCGCCTACGCCGCCGCGGACCTCGCGGGGTCGATGCGCTTGCAGTACTCGCCGAACGTGCGCGTAGTGCGCCTGCTCTGCACGGGGAAGACGGACCCGATCTTCTTCCTGAAGGCGTTCGAGGGCGGCGCCGATGGCGTGTTCGTCGCGGGCTGCATGGAGGGCAATTGCCACTTCGTCGAGGGCAACCTCCGGGCGAAGCAGCGCGTGCAGCACGCCAAAGGCCTTCTGGACGAAGTCGGCATCGGCGGGGGCCGCTTGGAGATGTACAACATGTCCGCGGGCGAGGGCGCCAAGTTTGCCGCCGCCGCCGACGAGATGACAGAGCGAATCAGAAGCCTGGGACCGTCGCCGCTGAGACCGGAGCCGGGAGACGCCGAGGCCGCGCTCCAGGCCGCGCTGGACGGCGTGGAAGTAGCTCAGGCATAGCGATTGACGATGGGGAAGAGATGGCCGCCAAGAAGCTGAGCGGAACCAAGGTCGCCAGGGCGATGCGGAAGGAGATGGCCGCCGAGGTCGAGCGCCTCAAGGCGGACCATGGAGTCGTGCCCGGCCTCGCCGTAGTGCTTGTGGGAGACAACCCGGCCTCCGTGTCCTACGTCAGCGGAAAGCGGAAGGCGTGCGAGGAGGTCGCGATCAACTCGCTCGAACACAAGCGAGACGCGGACTTCACGGAAGAGGCGCTGCTCGAACTGATCGCCGAATTGAACGCCGACCCGGCGGTGAACGGCATCCTCGTGCAGCTCCCTCTGCCGGATCACATCGACGAACACCATGTGCTGGACGCCATCGACCCGTCGAAGGACGTCGACGGCTTCCACCCGATCAACCTCGGCAGGATGCTCGTCGGCGAGGAGTGCCTGCTGCCCTGCACTCCGCACGGCGTGCAGCAACTGCTGCTGCGCGGCGGCGTCGACATCGAGGGCAAGCACGTCGTGATGGTGGGTCGCAGCAACATCGTCGGGAAGCCGCTGGCGAACATCCTCCTTCAGCGGAAGGAAGGCTCCAACGCCACAGTAACCGTCTGCCACACGCGCACGCCGGACATGGCGGTACACACGCGACAGGCGGACATCCTCATCGTCGCGGCTGGGCGGCCGAACACGATCACCGCGGACATGGTCGCCGATGGCGCCGTGGTCGTCGATGTCGGTGTGAATCGCATCGAGGACGCGTCGAGAGAACGCGGCTTCCGGCTCGTGGGCGACGTTGACTACGCGGGCGTCCGCGAGAAGGCGAGCCTGATAACGCCAGTGCCCGGCGGTGTGGGACCTATGACGATCACCATGCTGCTCCACAACACCATCGCCGCCGCGAAGACGGCCCACGGGGTCGAATAGGAGCGCCGGAGACGAGCCATGATAGTCGCCGAACGGAAGCCACTGGACGAGATTCAGCAGTCGCTGGAGGGGTGCAAGAGCGTCCTGGTAGCCGGCTGCGGCACGTGCGTGACGGTGTGCATGGCGGGCGGCGAGAAGGAAGTCGGCGTCCTCGCCTCCATGCTGCGCATGCGCGCCAAGATGGACGGCACGGAACTGGACATCCGCGAGGCGACCGTGCAACGCCAATGCGACCGAGAGTACGTCGAGCAGCTCGCGGAGCTGGGCGAGGAGTGCGACGCCATCCTGTCGATGGGTTGCGGCGTGGGCGTGAACTACGCCACCGAGGTGCTGAAGACGGTGCGCGTCATCCCGGCGCTCAACACCCGCTTCTACGGTGCCAACGTCGACGAGGGCGTCTGGTCCGAGCGCTGCGGAGGCTGTGGCGAGTGCATCGTTGCGAGCACCGAGGGCATCTGTCCAATCGCGCGCTGCTCCAAATCCATCCTGAACGGCCCCTGCGGCGGATCGCAGGACGGCACGTGCGAAGTGGACCCCGAGATCGCCTGCGTCTGGCAACTCATCTACGACCGCATGGACAGTCTCGGGCGATTGGACAAGCTGGAAGAGATCCTGGCCCCGAAGGACTGGTCGAAGGGGCGAGACGGCGGGCCCGGCACGACCTCACGGGAGGACGCCGCAGCGATCGACCGCGGCGAGGCCTCCGAGTAGGCGGGAGGGGACAGAAGAGAATGGACATGAAGTCGGGCAGCAACCTCGAGAAGATGCTGGCGGCGGGACACTTCGCCGTCACCGCGGAGCTCGGCCCGCCCAAAAGCGCCGACGCCAAAGCCGTCAGCAAGAAGTGCAGATACCTCAAGGGCATCGTCGAGGCCGCGAACATCACCGACAACCAGACGGCGATCGTGCGCATGTCGAGCATCGCGGGCGGAGTGCTCGCGCTGAAACGTGGCGTCGAGCCGGTCGTGCAGATGACGTGCCGCGACCGCAACCGTCTCGCGATGCAGAGCGACATACTCGGGGCGCACGCCCTTGGCGTTCGCAATCTGCTCTGCCTGTCCGGCGACCATCAGAAGTTCGGCAATCACCCCACCGCCAAGAACGTCTTCGATATCGACAGCATCCAGCTCATCCAGATGGTGAAGGAGATGCGTGACGATCGGCTGTTCATGTGCGGCGAGGAGATACGCAACACGCCGAAGGCTCCCATCGTGGAGCCGCGCATGTTCATCGGCGCTGCGGCGAACCCGTTTGCCGACCCGTTCGCGTTCCGCGTCGTCCGGCTGGCGAAGAAAGTCGAGGCGGGCGCTGATTTCATCCAAACCCAGTGCATCTACGACATGGACCGCTTCCGGGAGTGGATGCGGCAGGTCGTTGACCGAGGTCTGCACGAACGGACGGCGATCCTGGCGGGCGTGACGCCCCTGAAATCCGCGGGGATGGCGCGGTACATGCGCGACAACGTGCCGGGACTCAGCGTCCCGGACTCGGTCGTAGAGCGCATCGCTGGAGCCAAAAAGGGCTCCGACGAGGGCATCGCGTTCTGCGTCGAGCAGATCGAAGAGCTCAAGGAGATGGAGGGCATCGCTGGCGTGCACCTGATGGCGATCGAGTGGGAGCAGAAAGTCGAGCAGATACTCGAAGCCACGGGACTGCTCCCAAGACCGAAGGTGGAGGCGGATGAAGCCCCAGAGGAGGGATAGCTGGCAGGAAGCCTGGCAGCTATCGCTGGACATCACCTGCGCCGATCTGCGGGCCGCGGATCTCGCGGACAGGTGCGCGAAGAGCGGCGCCACTCTCAGCGCCGCCGACGGGGCCGTCGAGGTCACCTTCCTCAACCGCCTCTATCGCGTCACGCCGTCCGACTTCGATGTCGCGCTCGCGGGCAGCGAGTCGGCCGTGTCGATCACCGACAAGATCCTGATCCTCCACTACCTGTCCACGGCCGGCG
>NYZG01000254.1 GCA_002687025.1 Candidatus Poribacteria bacterium | reverse complement strand
GGCCTTCCTCGCGGCGCGTCTCGGTAGGGCGCCGCTGCTTCGTCACACGTGGGTCGTCGGGCGCCGCGTCGTGCACGCAGCGAAAGGACCTGGCGTCATCGCGGCGCAGAAATCGACCAGCCTCACGGACCCGGCCAATCCGCGCGATGTCCCCCCAGAGGCAGAGGCGCGTCAGACCACAGCATCCTGGCCGATGGCTCGGAATACATTTCCATTCGAGGCATCGACTCCACTTCGAGTACGTCCCCTCTGAGGCAAGTCGACGCGTTGACGGCGGGGGGCGCCGGTTCTAGAATCCGCGCTGGGTAGTGGCGAAGGGAGTGCGGACAGTTGCAGAACCACGCAGGATCGGCGATTCGGAGCCAGATCCGGTTGCCGTTGGGCGAGGCGGTGCGGATCAGCTTCCAGAGTCTCAAGATCCGCTTCTGGCGCTCCATCATCACCACGCTGGGCATCCTGTCCGGCATCGCGTTCCTCGTGGCAGTCCTGGCGGGCAGTTCGATAGAATCCGCAGTGATCGCCGAGGAGACCCAGACAGTAGACGCGGCCGCCGATGCGCAGGCGGGCGGCGTATCCGCCCAGAAAGTATGGCTGGTCGTCATGTCGCTCATCGTGTGCGTCGTCGGCATATCCAACGCGATGCTAATGTCCGTGACGGAGCGATTCCGCGAGATCGGGACGATGAAGTGCCTCGGCGCTCTGGATAAGTTCGTCGTGCTTCTCTTCTTGCTAGAGGCATGCTTCCAGGGGCTTGCGGGGGCCATCGTGGGCTCGCTCGTCGGCACCGTTTTCGCCTTGCTGGTGAATCTGAAGGCCGCGCAGTGGAGCGCGTGGCGCGTCTTCTACAAGTTCCCATGGTTCCTGGATGTCAACGGCGCGCCGCTTGGTGTCGTCCCTGTGATCTTGGGTGGGTGTATCGTAGGCATGCTGCTGGCCGTTCTCGGAGCTGCGGGGCCGGCGTTCCGCGCCGCGAAGATGCCGCCTGTCGATGCGATGCGTGTCGAGGTTTAATACCGGCGCCACCTACGCAAGAGGGTGCCGTCCGGCTGAGAGATTCAGATGGCTGACGATGTAGTCGTTACGGCTGCGGGGGTAACTAAGGAATACCGCATGGGCGCCGAGGTGGTGCACGCCCTGGCGGGCGTCGACCTCGCCATCAATCGCGGCGAATACCTGTCCCTCATGGGGCCGTCCGGTTCCGGCAAGTCCACGCTGTTCAACATGATCGGCGCCCTGGATCAGCCCACCGCCGGCAGCGTGACCATCGAAGGCGAGGATATGGCCCGGCTGACGATGGAGCAGCTAGCCTGGATTCGCTGCAATCGCATGGGCTACATCTTCCAATCCTTCAATCTCCTCGTGGTCATGACGGCGTTGGACAACGTCACGCTGCCGATGATCTTCGCGGGCGTCTCGCCCAAGGAGCGCGTGGAACGAGGCAAGGAGCTTCTGACGACCGTGGGGCTTGGGGATCGCTACCACCATCTGCCCACCGAGCTCTCGGGCGGCCAGCAGCAGCGCGTGGCCATCGCCCGCGCTCTGGCGAACAGCCCCGACATCATCCTCGCCGACGAGCCGACGGCGAACCTCGATACGCAGACCGGCCGCGAGATCATCGACCTGCTCAAGGAGATGAACGAGTCGCAGGGAGTCACCGTCGTCAGCGCGACGCACGACCTGAAGATGCTCGACGTCTCCGACCGTGTCGTCTACATCCGCGACGGTGGCGTCGAGCAGATCCGCAACCGCGACGAGATCGACATCCACGTCGGCGCCCTCGACGACCACTAGCCTGTCCGCGTGCCTAAGCGTGACACAGCCGACGGGGCAGCCTGTCTTCGCTCTCCACGACCATATCCAGCAACAGAGCGCGCAGTTCTGCCTTCGTGGCGGCGTGTTCTGTCGAGGGCCACAGGTTTCTGAACTCGTGCGGGTCGTGCCGCAGGTCGTATAGCTCGCCGTACTCCTGCCCGGCGTAGACGGTGATTTTCCAGTCGCGCGTCTGCACGGTCTTGAGCTTCAGGTGGGGCAACTCGCCCGACGAGTTCTCGATCAGAATGGCCTCGGGCGCGTCATCGTCCGACGCCTCGATGGCGCCGCGAAGCGATCGCCCCTGCATGCCGAACGCGGGCTCGACGCCAGCGTAGTCGAGGAACGTGAGCGGCAAGTCGATGAGTTGCGCGAAAGACTCCACGGTCTGTCCTGCCGCCCCGGAGCCGCCCGGCGCCCGCGCGATACACGGCACGCGCAGCAGCCCATCGTAGTGGAACGGCCCCTTGTTCATCAGCCAGTGATCGCCCATCAGGTCGCCGTGGTCCGAGCAGTAGACGACCAGCGTGTCTTCCCACAGCGCGAGCTCGTCCATCGCCGACCACATGCGCCCGATCGAGTCGTCCACGAGCGCCATCATGCCGTAGGTGAGAGCGATCGTCTCGCGGACGTTGTCGTCGGTGAGTTCGCTGAGTCGGTTATGGGGGCCGCTGCCGTCGGTGCGGATCGTGCTGAAGTAATCGTCGAGGTAATGCGGCGGCTTGTCGAGCAGCTCATTCGGGGCGCCCTCCGTCCGCGCTTCCTCGCGCGTCGGCAGGGACACGTCGTCGGGGGCGTACATGTCGCAATACGGCGCCGGCGGCGAATACGGATGGTGCGGGTCGGGGAACGATGCCCACAGGAAGAACGGCGCGTTCTCCTGGCTCCGCTGCCGCATGTACTCGACCGATCGGTCGGCGACGTACGTCGACGAATGCGCCTCGACCGGCAGCGACGACTTCCACGCCTGGGGCGTCCCTGTAGGCGGCTCGAGCGCCGCATCTCGCCCGAACGCCGAGAGCGCCTCGGGATACTCGTTCTCGAGCCAGTGCCGGTAGTGTCCCGCGGCGTTCCCGTGCCCGAGCGCGAGATCGACGTGCTCGAAGCCGTAATACGGGCCGTCCCATCCCCGCCCGACGCCGTCCTGATTCCACGACGCCATGTGCTCCGTGATGCCGCTCTCGCCCGGAACTTCGGAGCCCCACGGCGTGAAGTGCGCTTTCCCGATTAGAGCGGTCGCATATCCCGCGTCGGTCAGTAGCTCCGCGACGGTCGTCTCGTCGGCCGGCAGCGGCACGCCGTTGCACCACACGCCGTGCGAACGCGGGTTGCGTCCTGTCATCATCGTCGCGCGCGAGGGCATACACAGCGGGTTGTTCACGTGGCATCGGTCGAACCGTGAGCCCTCGGTCGCGAGTCGGTCTATGTGCGGAGTGCGCAGGACGCCGTTTCCGGCGCATCCAAGGTGGTCGGCGCGCTGCTGGTCGGTCGTGATGAACAGGATGTTCGGGCGTGTCATCGGCCGGTGCTCCCTTTGCGTGCGCTGCCGAATATCGCAGGGCCACGTCCGCTGCGCAACTGGCGTTCCCACAGGCGGCGGAGACGCGCGCGCCCGTTGACGGGAACAGAACGTGGCGCTGGCGCCGCCCCGGCCGTTGGCCCGATCCGACTCCCTACCACAGGCGGAACCCGATCCCGACCATGGTCCACGTGCCGCCCACGAACACATCGCCCATTAGCAGACCCAGGAAGTACGCCGTAGCGCGTCTGAAGCCCTGGATGCCGCTGTGCTTCAGGATCACGAGCTTCACCGCCCAGATGATGAAGAACGAACCCCAACCCCAAGTCATCTGCCAGCTTCCCGAGATCGCGTACCCCAATGGATGGAATGGCCACCACACGAACCGCGTCCGCGCGACCATGAGCCCCAGCGTCGCTACGAACCCGACGAGAGAGAACGAGATCGCCGGAACGTCCGTCCCCACGCGCTGCGATGTCCACCGTTGGAAACGCGCCCACGCCTCGTATCCGAACCACCGGTTGACCGGCGCGGCGTTGTCTATGCCTACTTCGTAGCTCTGATGCAGCATCGCCCAGAACGCGAACACCCCCGACAGTGCGCTCCCAACGAGCAGCGCGATGATGAACCCACGCCGCTGCGCGTTCACGCGCTCCGCCAGCTTCAGACCTTCCAACTGGTGCGGTACGGCGTTCGACCGATACGCCCGGTCGACGCTCCACATCTGCGTCAGGCCGATGAGCGATGTGTGCGACAGTCGCGTGCTTCCCAACGCGTTCACCAGGAGCGTACTCGGCCCCCCGAAATGCAGGTCGTGCAGCGGCGTCCCTATCTCCGCGCGCATGCGTCCGATGGCGATCTGGATCACGTAGAACAGCCCGAAAAACGCCGCCGCTACCCATGCGCCCATCCCAAGGTACATCCCGAACAGCACAAGCCCGACGAACCCCAACACCACGGCCGCGGCGGCCACGCGGTACTCCGTCGCCTCCGGTTCGCCCCTCGCGCTGACCAACATCCCCCCAACGCGACGCAGATGCTTGCGTGTCAGCCACAGCGCGATGGCCCCGAGCGCCAGGTACCCGCCCGACGACTGCTCGTACGAATACGGGAAGCCCGGCAGCGCGCGTATCCCCATGACACGCCCCAGCACCATCTGAGACTTGAACGCCAACAGGAAGAACCAGCACGAGAACAGGATGTCCAGCGGCACGAAGTAGCCGATGCCGATGTAGTTCGGGATGATGTTGAACGGCAGCCATCCGACGGCGTTCCAAGGGCTTTCCATGAAGAAGCCCCCGAAGTCGTAGCTCATCGGGACCCGCGGGAACGACGGGGAGATGCGGTTGACGTTGTTCACGGATCGGAGTAGCGCCGTCGTCGCGAATCCCGCCCAGAGCACGGGGTCCAGCATGAACGCCCGCGTCGGCGCCGCCAGGTGCAACGGCAGTTGGATGACCGGATAGCTCAGTCGGTCCACCTCGGTCCACTGCTTACGCACGAGGACGTTGATCCCCAGCGCTACAATCAGCAGCACGGCGATGAACCCGGTCCAGTTCAGCACGGGCAGGAGCCACGCGCGCAGGTGCTCCGCGTGGAGCAGCGACGACTCGCCCTGGAAGTACGGCGCCAGAGCCAGCCTGTCCGTGACCGTGGCGCCGTCGGGGAGGAACGGCAGCAACGTCTGCGCCCAGTCGTTCTCCGGCGACGCGTGCCAGAGCGGATACGCGATGAGGGGCACGAGTATCTGGATGAGGTCGTGACCGGCGACCGCCGCGGCGATGTTGAACATCGCGAAGATCGCCAGCAACTCCGCCCGGCTGAGAGCCCACGCCGGCCGCCAGCGCCGCGCCAAACGCGACAACAGAACCAGCGCCGTCATGTTGTACACCGAAGTCCAGATCAGCGACGATGTGCTGCCACCGCCGCCCTTGTAGACGATTGCCTCGATGCGCGAGATCCAGTAGGAGTGGATCGGCATCAGCAGCGCGCCCAGGAGGATGGCGCGCGCGCGAACGCGTTCCGGCAGTGTCTGCGTGCCCCGCATTCGGCTCCACAGGTGAGGTGTCGGTCGGCTGATTGGAGAGGCCCGACGCCTGCGCCTATCGTGACAACAACCGGCCCGGCATGTCAATCAGGTGGGAAACCGCGAGGCGCGAGCGCGTGACGCCTGGACGGGACGAGGGCCCCGCCGGAGCGAGGCCCTGTTCACGATCTGTGCGTTGGGTAGCCGACGATGCGAAAGGTCATCTCTTGCGACCGACGTCCATTCTGTAGCCGACGATGAGGCCGACGATCTCCGTCACCACGAAGGCTGCCGCGAAGCTCGGCCAGAAGTTGGGGTGAACGAATCGGTCCAGCATGTTCGGCGCGCCGCCGATGGCTGCTGAGCCGACGAGTATGCCGGCGGCGGATGCGGGAATGATGGTCAGCACGGCGGCGGTAACCAGGCTGGCCATTGGGGCGGATTTCTGGGTCTGGGGTCGTGTAGCCATGCTGTGGCTCCTTCCAGATATCCTACAACGTCTCCTTTGCTCAAGTAGTAGCCCGGATTGCGCACGGCGTAAGACCGATATGGCTCGCCCACAGTCGCCGCTGAACGCGCCGCCGAAGGCGCTCACGGGCCGCAGCCAGTGAGCGCATAGACGCGGCTGTGCTTTGGACGCAATGGCACGCGCAGCACGCACACATCCCCCGTCTGTGGCCGCGCTGGCCGATCGGCGCCTGTGGGCGCCGAATTCAGACTAACCGCAATTCAACGGGCCCGGCGCGCACGCGATTGCGCGTCGAAGGGGCCCGGCCTCCTCGCCGATACGCGACGACAGGGCGGCCGCTAGTCCGCGACCCGTGACCCGCGAACAGCTGCGGAATCGCCCTTGCACATGGGCGTATCTCAAGCTATCGATTGAATACTGTCGCGCTCTGGATGGGCGATACGATGTCTGCCAAGACGCCGCACGCGATCCGACGGCCGCGCCGATGGGCGATAGCTCCATGCGTGGCCGGTGCGTTCGCCCTTCTAGCCGCGGCGCCGGCGCTCGCGGAGCCGGCGCCCGAGTGCGTGCGCTGTCACGGCATGTCGACGCTCGGGTATCAGGACAGAGCGTCGGGGGCCGTCGTGTCGCTGCACGTCGATGCCGACGCGTACAGCACGTCCAACCACGCCGATCTGGACTGTGTCGCCTGCCACAAGGCGCAATACGGCGACTACCCCCACGCCGACGCCGTTCGCGACGAAGACCTCCACTGCCTCGACTGTCACACCGACGACGAGCGCCTGGCGAGATTCAAGCTGGACGAGGTCGGCGAGTCGTTCGCGCGCAGCGTGCACGTGACTAGACACGGCGACGCGTTCACCTGCTTCGACTGTCACGACGCGCACGCGTTCGACATCGCCCGTGACCGCGACCAGGTCGCGGATGTCGTGCTGGACTCGAACGCGATCTGCCTCAACTGCCACCAGTCGACGGAGACGGTAGGTATGGCCGCGCTGGCGCCGACGGCGTTGGATGTCGCGCACGCGTGGCTGCCGAACGCGTCGCTGCACCGACGTCACGTCCGCTGCTTGGACTGCCACACCCCTGATGACCCGGCGGCCTCGCACGAGATACTCGCCGCCGAGGATGCGCGGCGTGCCTGCGTAGACTGTCACACGGCCGACTCCGCCCTTCTGACGAAGCTGTACCGTCATCGCGTCCGCGAGGAGCGCACACGCGCCGGCTTCATCAACGCGACCGTCTTCAACGACGCGTACATCATCGGCATGACGAGGAACGTCGCGTTGGATCGTGCGAGCGTGGCCGCCTTCGTGGCGGCCCTAACCCTCATCGCCGCGCATGCCGCGGCGCGATGGCGCGCGACCAGGAAGGCCGGAAGATGAACCGACGAATACGGCTCTATCCCTTCTGGCTGCGCGCGTGGCATTGGTCGAACGCCGCGCTATTCGTCGCGCTCATCGTGTCGGGCGTCAGCCTGCACTACGCCGACCCGTCGTTCCCGTGGATTCCGTTCCGCATCGCGCGCTCGCTGCACAACGTGGCGGGCATCGCGCTGGCGGCCCTATACGTCGCCTTCGTCGGCGGGAACGTCCTGAGGGGTGGCTGGCGTCAGTACGCGCCGGACACGACCCGCTTGCTGGATCGCATGCGCCGGCAGGGGGCATATTACCTATGGGGCGTCTTCCGGGGCGAAGCGCATCCGTTCCAGGTGACGCCGTCGCGCCGTTTCAACCCCCTTCAGCAGATGACATATCTCGTGGTGATGGGCGTCGCATTGCCGCTTCTGATCGCCACCGGCCTGCTCCTGCTGTTCCCCCAGGCCGCGCCCGAGCGCGTGCTAGGAGCGGGTGGCGTCTGGCCGGTGGCCGTGGCGCACTCGGTCGTCGCCTTCCTTCTGACACTTTTCTTTCTCGGGCACGTCTACCTGGCGACCATGGGCGCGTCGATTCTGTCCGGCGCGCGCGGCATGATCACCGGATGGCACGAGCCGCACGAGGGACATGGACAATGAGAGTACGCTCCATCCGCGCGGCGAGAAGGGCCCTCGGCACGCGCACGGGCAGGATAGGCGTCGCCGTCGTCACGGCCGTCATCCTGGGCGCTGTGTTCTATGTCGTCGGCTATCCGAAGCTCTTCGAGGCGTACACGGGCGTCAGGAACGGCGCACTCACCTACGCTTCGAGCGTCGCCATAAGCGACGCGGAGTTCGAGGCCATCGCGGACAGGCTCACGTACGACACGCGTTTCGTCGCCGCGAGTCGCGTCACGGCCGACGAGAAGAGCGAATTCACGCGTAAGGTCAAGACCGACATCCTCATGAAGACCCCGTCGTTTCGGCGGGACACGGACCTCAGGCACATCGAATACCTCCGAGACGCGGGCGTCCGCAGATACGAGGGACCGGCGACCTGCCTCGAGTGCCACTCGACGATGACCGTCCACACGCCCGACGGCGAGACGGTGGAGGTCGATACACTCGAGGACGTCCTCGATTCCGTCCACTTCACCTTCCAGAGGACCGCGGCCGGCTTCTCGACCTACGGCTACGACGGCCGCGAAGTGAACGCGGAGGGCACGCGTCCCATCCCCGTCGGCAAGATCGACCGCGCTTGCGGTATCCCCGGCAGCTTCTCATGGACCGGTTGGGCGGAGCTCATCGAGACGAAGCCCGAGAGCGCCCACGGGAAGACGGTCATGCGCAGCGAGGGCTGCGGCCAGTGCCACATAGGCGGCGGCTACCATCCCGCGACCGAGAAGATGATGCCCTTTGGCGATGTGCCGGATGTCGCCAAGGACGGCGTCGACTGCCTGATATGCCATTCGCAGGCGTACGACATGAACTACAGGCACGTCATCGAGGACGAGGTAGGCACGCGCTGGAATCAGGATCGCTCGATGAAAGCCGCGATGGCGGTCACGCTGCCCGACAACGAGAACTGCCTCCTCTGCCATCAGCACAACATGGGCGGGGACACGTACGAGCACAACAAGGCGGCCGAGGCCCTCGGCTACGAGAACCCGCGCCTGCTCCACGCCGGGGCGAAGCGCGCGAACCCGTTCAGCCCCGAGGCCGACGTACACTACGCCGCCGGCCTGCAGTGCACCGACTGCCACACGCCCGTCGGCCACAAGATACCGCGCGGGACGAAGGGCACGGACCTCGTCGCGAACGACCTCCCGGGCGTCGAGGTGGCGTGCGAGAACTGCCACACCACCGCCCCGCACACGGAAGGCACGCAGCGCGTGATGCTGAACGGGCACATCGCCCGGCTGGCGTGCGAGACGTGCCACATCAAGGAGCTGGAACCCCTCAACGTCGTCCTGCGCGACTGGACCAAGCCCGTGTGGAACGCCGAGGAGGGCGTCTACACGCCGACCGACATCCTGCGCAGCGGCGAGGTCGGGCAGGGCTTCGACTTCTTCTGGTTCAACGGCGCCGGCACGTTCCTGGCGAACGCCCTCGGCACGAACCCCGTGAGTCCAGACGGATACAACCCGCTGATGGAGCGGCTCGTCACGCTCGACCCAGACGCCATGCGCGAGGCGCTGAAGCCCGCGTTGGAGGAGATGACCAAGACCCACGAGTTCGATGTAGACGCGTACATCGACGAACTGACCGACACGCTGAGCGCCCTCCCGCCGAAGGGCGTCGAGAAACGCGTGAAGGTCATCGAGGAGAAGCTCCGTCCGCTCATGGCGATGGGCGAGAGCAAGATCACCCCCTTCAAGCTCCTCAACGCGCGCATGTACGAGCACATGGCCAACGAGGGGCCGTTCGGGGCGATGATCCTGCCCTTCGACTACGCGACCTACTACGAGACGGGGAATCCGACGGACGCCGTGAATGAGGCAGTCAAGAACCCGATCATACGTCGGATGTACGAGTTCCCCTTCAAGGCGTACATGATGGACGAGTTCATGGCGTACTTCGGCGTCGACGAGTGGAAGACCGCGTATCCGCTACAGGGCGGCGAGCTGGTGGACGTCGAGCCGCATTGGATGCGCCAGACGGCAACGCTCATGGTGAACCACGGCATACAGCGCGACGGCCGCCAATGCGCCGAGTGCCACGCGCCCGACGGCGTGATGGACTTCGACGCCCTCGGCTATCCGCCAGAGCGAGTCGCCGATCTCGAGCGCCTGCCAGAGCTGGAAGCGATGGTGGAGCAAAGCCTGGCCCACTCGCGCTAGCGAAACGCGCGGCGTGTGCCTGAGAGCACGAGGCATGGCAGGGCGCAGACTGGCGCGCAGGCCCGGCCTGCTACTCGCGCATTCCACGGCCCGTCGGGCGGCGCCCGAGCAAACAGGACATCGCAAGCGCTTGTCTTCTCAGTCCGACGGGCCGAGACTAGGGGTCGAGTCTCGCCGACCCGCACGGCACGACGGTAGAATCCAGAGGCGTACGGCTCGGAGGGCCGTGAGGCTTGGGCGGCCTCCCCCTTCGCACGGGTCGGTCGGACCTGCATTGTGAGGACGGGGACGGCCGCCTGCGGCTACGCGAACATCGCTAAGACTGAGTGGAGGATGTCCGCCATGCGCCGTCTTGGCTGCGCTCTGATCCTGGTCGCATCTGTCGGTGTCCCCTACGCCGGGGCCGCCGAACTGGACAAGTGGGC
>NYZG01000253.1 GCA_002687025.1 Candidatus Poribacteria bacterium | reverse complement strand
TCCGCGGTCACATCCACGATGAACGTGATCGGCCCCGACGCCCCGGCGTCGATGTCCACTGCCAGACCGTTGTTGTTTCGCGCCACGCCCGCTGGCCATGTAGCGTGGCTCGCGGTCGCTCCCGTGACGGCAGCGTCCGCGTTCTCCGTGCTGAGCGTGACGACGACGTTCTCGGCCTCCGTCTGCCCTGTGTTCAGGAGACGCACGCGCGGCAGTACGCTCTCGCCCGGGTCCGCCACGCCGTCTTTGTTCCCGCCGGGCCCCGGGTCATACACCCACGAGTTGCGCAGCGCGAACTCCGGCGGCCCCGGCACGATGGGGAACGTGAACGAGAACTGTTGCGCGTCCACGCCGTCCACTGTGATGTCCACGACGGCCGTCGCCTCGTGCGCCGTCGCGTCCTTCGCGATGTCGAGCACGAGCCCGACGATCGTCTTCGCTGCGCCGGCGGGCCAGGTCGCGTGCGTTTCCTCGGCGCGGACCACCGTGATGTCCGCGTCGGTGATCGTGAGCGTCACGCCTACGTTGGCCGCATCCGCCGGCCCGTCGTTCTTGAGGCGGATCCGCGGCCGGATGCGTTCTCCCGGTTCCGCCACGCCATCCTTGTCAGCGCGTGGCGTCGGGTCGTAGATCCACGCGTTGCGCTTGACGAACGTCGGTGCGCCGGCAACGACAGGGAAGGTGAACGTGAATCGCCACGGCCCGCCGCTGTCCGCCGTCACATCGACTGTCACGGTCGCATCGTGCGATGTAGCGTCGGGCGAGATGTCGAGAACGAGGCCGTCGTTGTTCCGGGCAGCACCCACGGGCCACGTCGCGTGGGTCGCGGTTCCGTTGACGACCGTCACATCCGGGTCGTCCGTGTTGAGCGTCACGGTGACATTCTCGGCGTCTTCCGGGCCGTCGTTCCTCAGCCGCACGCGAGGGTGCACGCGCTCTCCCGCATCGGCTTGCCCGTTCCTGGTAGATGCCTTTGGCTCGTAGAGCCAGGCATTGCGCTTCGTGTACGTCACGGCCGGAGCGAGGATTGGGAACGTGAACGTGAAGTGCCACGGGCCGCCGCTGTCCGCGGTCACGTCGACCGTCACGGACGCCTCGTGCGAGGCGGCATCCGACGCGATGTCGAGTGCGAGCCCGTTGCTGTTGAGCGCCGCGCCCTCGGCCCACGTGTCGTGCGTGACCTGGCCGCTCACGACCGCGACATCCGCGTCGGTCGTCGAGAGCGTGACGGTGACGTTGGTCGCGTCGCCGGGCCCGTCGTTCCGCAGGCGGATTCTCGGCAGTATGCGCTCGCTGGGATTGGCGACTCCGTCCTTGTTTCCACCAGGCGACGGGTCGAACACCCAAGCGCTACGCTTCGTGAACTCAAGCGGCGGAGCCACGATGGGAAACACGAACTCGAACTGCCACAGACCCCCGCCGTCCGACGTCACCTCGACCGCGAGCGTCACGTCGTGTGATGTCGCGTCCGGTGCGATGTCGAGTGCGAGGCCGTCGTTGTTCCGCGCGGCGCCTTCCGGCCAGATGGCGTGCACGATATCGCCGTTGACGACCGTCACGTCCGGGTCGGATGTCGTCGCGGTTACGCGGACGTTGGCGGCGTCGCCGGGGCCGTCGTTGCGCAGGCGTACGCGCGGATGGAGCCGTTCTCCCGCGTCCGCCACGCCATCCTTGCTGCCGAGTGGCGTCGGGTCGAAGAGCCACGCATTGCGCTTCGTGAATTCGTACGCGGGACGGACGATTGGGAACGTGTACGTGAAGCGCCACGGGCCGCCGTTGTGCGCGATGGCATCCACGACGGCCGTCACTTCGTGGGCGGTCGCACTCGGAGCGATGTCCAAGACGAAGCCGACGTTGTTGCGCGCCTCACCGGCCGACCAGGATTCGTGCGCGACCTCGCCGTTGACCACGGTCACATCGTCGTCCGCGATAGTCAGCGTGACGCGGACGCTGTCCGCGTCGCCATCGCCTTCGTTCTTCACGCGCGCACGCAGTTCGAGGCGCTCGCCGGGATTTGCGTCTCCGTCCCTGTTGCCAGCTGGGTCGAACACCCAGGCGCTACGCTGCGCGAAGGCGGGCGGCGGCAGGGCATATGGCAACATGTCCCACAGCAGGACGGTGCCATCGACGCTCCCGCTGGCAAGCGTGGAACCGTCGCGCGAGAACGCGATGGACCCAACGGCGCCCGCGTGTCCTCGGAGCGTCGCGAGTTCGCGCCCTGTTGCGGCGCGCCACAGCGTCACCGTCGTCGCCCGCCATCCGCCGACGCCAGCGGCCACTACCGACCCGTCGGGAGAGTACGCAACGGACGCGACCTCAAAGGGATCCTCCTGAAGGAGGGTTCTGATCTCGGCGCGCGACTCTGTGTCCCACAGCTTCACCGTGTGGTCGGTGCTGCCACTGACCAGCGTCGCGCCGGACGGGCCGAATGCGACAGATCGCACTGCGGCCGAGTGTCCGACCAATGTCGCCGTCTCCAGACCCGACGCGGCGTTCCACAGCTTCACGGTGCTGTCCGTGCTTCCGCTGGCGAGCGTCGCGCCGTCTGGCGAGAAAGCCACGGACACGACTTCTGCCGAGTGTCCCTCCAGATTCGCGATCTGCCTACCCTCCGGCACGGTCCAGATCTTGGCCGTTCCGTCGCCGCTGGCGCTCGCGAGCGTGGCGCCCACTGGCGAAAACGCTAGAGAATCCGTCGGCCATGCAGGGCCGGGTAGCGTCACGATCTCTTCGCGTGAGGCGGTGTCCCACAGCTTCACTAGGAAGTTGCTGCTGCTTACCGCAAGCGTCGCGCCGTCGGGGGAGAATGTCACGTGTCGAACCGGCCCGAAGTGTGCTGCGAGCGTCGTGGTCTCTTGACCCGTGGCGGCCTCCCACAGCTTGACGGCGTGGTCACCGTGGATGCTCGGGCTGGCGCTGCCGGTCGCCAACGTCTCTGCAACCGGCGAGAACGCCACGGCGACTATGGCGTCCGTGTGTCCCGTCAGGACGGCGACTTCCTGCCGTGACGCGATGTCCCATATCTTTACCTTGTCATCTGATCCCCCGGTGGACAAGGTCTCCCCGTTCGGGGAGAAGGCAACGGACGAGAGCGTGTAGGTGTGCCCCTGCAGCGTCGCCAGCTCCTCACCGGAGTCGACGTTCCACAGCTTCACGGCCCCACTGTCGGTGCCGGTGGCCAGCGTGGCGCCGTCGGCGGCGAAGGCGACGGAGGCCCCTCCTGCGCCCTCCAGGGTCGACATCTCCTCGCGGAGGGCGACGTCCCACAGCTTCACCGTACGATCCCAGCCCCCTGTTGCCAGCGTTACGCCGTCGGGCGAGAATGCCAATGACCTGACGGCCGCGCCGTGGCCCGTCAGGGTCGCGACCTCCTCCCCAGAGGCGAGTTCCCACAGCTTCACCGTCGTATCCTGACTGCTACTCGCGAGAGTGCTCCCATCCATCGCGAACGCGACGCCCATGACCACGTCGGTGTGTCCGCGTAGTGTGGCGACCGCCTCTCCTGAACTCACATCCCACAGCCGCACCGTGTCATCCCAGCCGCCGGTTGCGAGCGTTGACCCGTCCCGGGAAAACGCGACCGACGTGACGTTCCAGACGTGTCCCCGAAGCGTCGCGATCGGCTATCGGGAATCGACATTCCACAGCCTGACCGTGCTGTCGGCGCCTCCGCTCGCGAGAATGGATCCGTCCGGGGAGAAGGCCACGGAGGTCATCCATGCCTGCGCGTCGAAGAACGCCACGCGATCCCACGTGGCGGCATCCCATAGTTCCGTGCCAATACTCGTCGCAACCGCGAGAAGCTCGCCATCCGGCGACCACTGAACCGCCTCGGGCTGTCCACGGCCGAGACGGGAAATCGCGCCGTCTGGGAGGGCCAGCGCGGCGCCGTGTGGGAGCAGCGCGAGGACGACCAGCGCGGCGGCGGATGCGAGTCGTCGGAAGTCGCGGGTAGTTCGGAACACGCTGAGGTCTCCGTAGTTGCCGATCGACGGACGAGCGGGACGCCGGGGAGGAACATGCTGCTGACTACTAGGACACCGCACGGCGGGCAAGTCAGACAGCTAATCGGGCATGACGGCTCGCCCCGGCGCGCGAGTGCTCCGCAGTGGCCCGTCTGTCCCGCCGCCGGCCGGGGAGATATGCATCAGGCGACAGCCGCGCGGCGGGTTGGCACGCCCACGTCGGGTCCGTCGAACTGCCGCAGCAGCGCGCATCGTTACGTCGGCCGTGGTCTCGCCTAGCCCTTTAGGACACTGCCCCCTGATCCAAGCAGACAACATAACCGCCCGCGCCCGACACCGAGACCTCCTCTCGGAGGTCTCCTGCGTTGCAGATGAGCGCGAGTGCGTCGCGCTGCTGGGTGCGAACGGCTCCGGCAAATCCCTCGTGATCCAGGTCTTCGGGACCGCGAAGCGCGCGACATCGGGAAGCGCCCTGGTGGCGGGTGTGGACGTCCGCCGCAAGCCCCGCGAGGCACGGCGCCGGGTGGGCTACGTCATGGAGACTCCAGCCTTCCCCGACCACACGGACGTCGCCGAGTACATGAAGGCGATGGCGGCGTCGCACAGACTGCCGCGGGAGGATCGCGCGGAGGCGGACGCGCTGCTGACCGACCTATCGCGCGGCGAGGCGTAGCGGGTGGAGATGGCGGAGATACTCACGGAGCTACGCGCGATGGGAAAGACGATGCCCATCGCGACGGGCCTGTCCAACCTCATCGAGGCCGGACACAGGCGGGTCAGTACTTCTTATCGTGGTAGCTCGGAGTGACCTGGTCGGGCAGGGATTGATACGAGCGCATGACCCGGCGTTCGAACTCGAACTGGCGCAGGCTGCCGCGCAGCTCCGCCATGACGCGCTGGATTATGTCGGCTGCCTTGGCGTCCAGTTCCCCGATGGCCGCGACGAGGCCCCCCCACTCGCGACGTGTGGCGGCTCCCGCCGCCTTCTCCAGCGTCGCCAACTCAACGCCCTCACGTGCCCAGGCGGCGAGTAGCTCGTCCTTGTACGTCAGCGCCTCGCCGAACGTGTCCCAGTCCGCGGCTTCCAGGGCGACGATCTGCCGTTCGGACGCAGCTTTCCACCGATCGAGCGTGTTGCGATACCGTTCCGCGTCCGAGGAGCCCTCGATGCGAACCGGAGCCCGGTCAGACTGCGGCGTCAACAACTGCTTGATCCAGAAGTGCGTGGGTGGCGCATGTGGTGGAGCGCGCGTGGCGGCGTGGGTCTACTGCGACGCGGTGGACACACCGGGGGCAGCGGCGACGCCGCCGTCTCGCTGTGCCTTCTGTATCGCCTCATCCCACGTCTGACGTAGGTCGCTCAGCAAGGTGACCACCTCGTTGAGGGCAGGTACCTCGCGTCGTATGTTCGCCTGGTTCAGGCGCCAGTTCATGTATTCGTACAGGCCGAACAGGGACTTGGCGATCTCCCCACCGTTGTCCATATCGAGCGCGGCCATCAACTCGAGGATGATGTCCTGAGCCTTGAGGATGAGGTTGGTCTTCTCGGTAAGACTTTCCTCGGTCGCCGGCTCCTCCTCCATACGTACCTTCGCCCGCTTCAGATAGTGGATCGCGCCATCGTAGAGCATTATGAGAAGCTGCTCTTTGGTGGCGGTCTCTATCTGCGTACGGCGGTACGCCTGATAGGGATTGCGCTTGGTGGTGTAGGAGGACTGCTGCATTTGGCCGCCATTCCCTTTGGGCACGGAAGGCAGAGGTCTATGGTCTACTGCCTTACTATCGGCACCCAGCTTTGCGAACTTAACACCAATGAACGACACGCGCAATGCGCGCCGTCTCTCGTCTTACTGACCGGCGAGTCCGCCGAGCTGACTGGCGAAGCTGGACTGCTGCGCTTCCATCTGCGCCATCGTCTGCTCCATGATCAGGAACTGCCGCTCGAGCAGCGCGCGGCGCCCTTCGAGCCGTCCCTCCATGCGCTCCTGAGATTCCTGGAGCTGCTCTATCTCGGTCTGCAGGAAGTCGGTCTTGGTCTTGATGCGCCCGTCGATGGAGTCCGTGATGCCGTCCAGCGTCAATGTGCCGGCGACATTCGTCATCGAATCCTTGAGCGACTCGAAGAACGTCTGCACCGCCGACGGGTTGTCGTCGAGCTGCTCGGTAACGCGCGACGAGTCCATCTCGAACAGGCCCGTGCTCGTGTTCAGCGTGATCCCGAGCTGAGACATCGACTGGATCGTCGTCAGGCTTGAAAACTGTGCCGTGAAGAGCGACCGGAGTTCGCTGTCGGTGGAGATGAGCGTTCGGTCGCCGAAGAGGGCGCCCTGGCTCGTGGCTCCCTCGGTGAACTTCGTCTGGTCCACGGCGAACTGGCGCACGTCATTGACGGCGTCGAGGAAGGTCTGGATCTCGGAGAGGTTGCCACTGGAATTGCTGATCACCTGCACCGCTACGGTCGGAGTTCCCGTAGCGTCCTTCAGCGTCAGCGTCAGACCGTCGATGATGTCGGTGATCGTGTTGCTGGACCGCGTGATGGTCGTGCCGGCAAGCGATACCGACGAGTCCGAAGCCGCCTGGTCCGCAGTGCCCAATACGAGGTCGGCCACGATGTCACCACTGTTGTTGTCGGCCAATGTGACCGCGTTCGTGGTGCCCTCTTCGGTGCCCGTCACTACGAGGCGGTAATCGGTCCCGGCGCCGCTGACGTCGAGGATTGAGGCCGACACGTCCAGCGTGAGGTCGTTTATCGCGTCTCGGATGTCGTTCAGGGAGGACGCCGTGGTATACGTCACCGTCTCCGTCGTGCCGTTTATCGTCACATCGAGATCGCCGCCGGTGCCGATCGTCGAGATTGCGGCGGTGGGATCAGTAATGGTGACGTTCGTCGTATCGGAGATGAATATCGACTGCGCCGCGAGCGAGTTGATCATCAGGCTATAGCTACCGAGGTTCCCCGAGGTGCCTCCCTCGACTTCCAGCGCGTCTTCGTTGCTGGATGTCGCGCTGACCTGATCGAGGGTGTCGTCGTCGCCTATGGTGGTCAGCGCCGACTTCAGCGTCGAGAGCTTGGTATTGTAATCCTGGAACAGGCTCTTCTGCTGTTCCAGCGTCGCTTCACGGCGTTGGAGCAGGTTGAGAGGCCGGCCCTCGATCGCCATCAACTGATCGATTATGTTGCCGGTGTCGAGACCGGACTGAATGCCGAATATCTGAAAAGCCATGTCCGTATCCTCCGCTAAATCGGCGTCTGGCGCCTAGGCGACGGTGTCGAAGAAGAGACCCATGGTTTCCTGCACTCGGGACAGGAACGACAGGAAATCCCCCGGATGCAGACGCCTCAGAACTCGCTGCGTCTCCCTATCGAGCATGACGACCATCACCTCTTCCGAGTCGATGTCGAGTTCGAAGACCACGCTCTTCTGCGGGAGCGTCTGCGCGAGTATGTTCGCGTCCTCGACGCCTCGCTCAACATCCTCACGACGGTAGTCCGGCGACTGATTCGCGCCTTGTACCGCGTCGACATGCATCGCCTCGAACGGCCGATCGTACTGTATCTCGCCGGTATCGGGCGACGCGGGGACTCTTGGCTTCCTCGCGGCTTCGGACTCGCGGATCGAGGCGGTGAGCTTGTCGAGCTGCTCCATTCGCATATCTCGACTCCTTCGACCTCAACGTCGGCCGCAATGTCCGCAGCCCGGCCGCAGGTCCGACGACTACGCCACAAGCGACAAAGCGCCGGGTATGCGCGCCGTTAGACGCCTCGCGAGACACCTCGCGTCCGCCTTGGGTTATGGTCTCAACGGAGAGCTTGGAAACTCGCCTCTGACAGCGGAGAAACGCCGCAATCCACATCTGGATCGTCATGTCCATGCAACGACGCCGTCGGTCGTTTCCCAACGAGTGATTCAGCCCACTCGATAACCCTATCGGACGATGCGCCAAACGACTTGAACGGCCAGGCGGCCGAACCACCGCCTTGCCAACCCCTAGAACTGCAGCAGCGAGAGCGCGTTCTGCGGCAGCAGGTTTGCCTGCTGAAGCACCGATGTGCCCGACTGCACGAGGATGAGCGCTCGCGTGAGCGAGGCGACCTCAGATGCGAAGTCGGCGTCGCGAATCACCGATTCCGCGTTCTGGGTGTTTTCGAGCTGCACCTGGATATTCGATACGGTG
>NYZG01000252.1 GCA_002687025.1 Candidatus Poribacteria bacterium | reverse complement strand
TCTCGGCGATTCCTGGCGCCTGTGATCACGCACCAAACTAAGGTGACGGAACGTAGCGCCATCCTCGAGAGATTCGGCGACGGCGTCTACAACGTCCTTGCGACGTCCAAGGTGCTGAACGAGGGCGTGGACATGCCCGACGCCAACGTGGGCATCGTCATCTCGGGCAGCGGCTCCGTCCGCGAGCACGTCCAGCGCCTGGGGCGCATCCTACGCAGGCAGCCCGGCAAGTCGGCCGTGCTATACGAGCTCGTGGCGGAGGACACTTCGGAGATGTACACGAGCAGCCGGCGGAGAGACCACGTTGCTTACAACTGACCTCGTGCGCGTCCGCAGGCGCGGCGGGCGCATCACCGTGCCGCCGTTGCGCGACGGCGAGCGAGCACGCCTGCTCACGGCGGCGGGGCACTACGTCACGCTCGCGAACGATCACGTGGGCGGGAGCCGTGCGGAATACGAGGCCGCCTGCGACGACGTCCCGCACGACCCGACCGACTACAAGCTTATGAAGGGCCTCCGAAAGCTCGTCGAAGACAGGTGCGACTTCGCGCCGCGCGACGATGTCGAGCCACTCGTCCTGCGCGAGGCCGTCTTCACCCGCGCGGCGGCCCATCGCAGGTCCCTGCCCGACGGCGGAGCCTTCGACGGCGAAGCCATCGTTGCCGAGGTCGCCGCACAGCTGGCCCTTGCGCCGGACGTGGTGCGCGACGGCCTGTACGCCGACCTCAAGGAGAACCAGGTCCTCACGCAGTTCGCACCGATATCCGGCCCGGGCCTGGTCGCGAGGTACGAGATGGCGCAGAAGCAGGCCGTCCTCCTGCGCGCGGTCAGGGTCGTCGTCACCCTCACGTGCGCCGACGCCGCGGGATACAGACTGTTCTTCCGCCGTCTCAAGTTCCGACGCCTGCTCTACACGGTGGCCGAGGGCGTCGACGGTGGCTACCGCATCGAGATAGACGGCCCTTTCAGTCTGTTTCAGGCCGTCACGAAGTACGGCCTCCAGTTGGCCCTGCTTCTGCCCGCCCTGAACGAGGCGGGGCAGTGGGCACTCGACGCGGACATACTCTGGGGCCCCGACCGAGAGCCCCACAAGCTGCGCCTCGAGGGACGGCGCGGGGCCTCCTCGCCCGACGACGAAGCGCCGCTGCCCGACGAGGTCGAGAAGCTGCGCTCCCGGTTCGACGCCCTGGGCTCTGCCTGGAATGTAGCGTCCGCGAACGAACTCCTCGACCTACCGGGCGTCGGCCTGTGTGTTCCGGACCTCGTGTTCACGCACGCCGGTACGCGACACGTCGCGCATCTGGAGGTCATGGGATACTGGAGCCGTGAAGCGGTGTGGCGACGCGTCGAGCTGGTCGAAGCCGGCCTTCCGTATTCGATCATCTTCGCCGTTAGCAGTCGCCTGCGCGTCAGCGAGGACGCCCTGGACGACGACCTTCCCGGGCAGCTCTACGTCTACAAAGGCGTGATGAACGCGAAGGCCATCTTGGAACGGCTCGATGCCGTCGCGCTTGGGGACGACAAGCGGGTCGGCGACGCCCCGTGACCCGCGCCCACGCCAACGACCCCGCCGCCTGCGTGCGGGCCGGGGCCGCGCGGATTGCGCGCATCTCAGCACGGACGTAGGGCAGCATCCAGGCGGATACCATGGCCCACGCACGCGGCGGCCCGGATGGAACAGAGGAGGCGCTGCGTGCTGAGACCATCGGTACTCGTGCTGGCGGCGTCGCGGGCGCCCGGCCCGGGTTGACCAGGATGCCCGCAATGCCGTATCACCGTATGAGGCGTCCGGTCGTGCGGTCGCCATGGCGTGGGGTCCATGCATCTATGAGGTCGTTCCGTACGCTCTGTGTGACTGCTGCGGTGTCGGCGCTCGTCGTTCTGTCGGCGTGTTCGGGCTCCAAGAACGAGGAGAAGCCACAGGCGGCAGACGCGGCAGACGCGGCCGTCTCGGCGCCCTCCATTGCGGTAGGCCCGGAAGTCGGCAGCCGCGCGCCCGCCTTCTCGCTACCCAACGGGCGGGGCGAGGCAGTCGCGCTGGCGGATTACGCCGGGAAACCGGTGGCCGTCGTCTTCTATCGAGGTCAGTGGTGACCCGACTGTCGCAAGCAGCTCGGCGAGCTGCAAACCGCCTACGCCAGCTTCGGCGAAATCGGGGCCGCTCTCATCACAATCAGCGTCGACTCCCGCGAGAAGGCTCAGGCCACCGTCGACAAGCAAGCGCTGACGTTCCCGGTCCTGAGCGACGCCGGGGCGAACACCGTGACGGCGTACGACATACTCAACGAGGCAGCGAACATCGCCCGCGTCGCGACGTTCATCATCGACGGCGACGGCGTGATCCGGTATAGGTACGTCGGCGCCAACAAGAAGGACCGACCGACGCCGGAGACCATACTGAGCGAGATCCGTGCGCTGGCGGCGTCGAGTGAATAACGCGGTCGCGACGCCCCCGTTATCTGGAGACGCAGTCATCCAGTCCTCAAGGACCCCCGTTCGAGGCGTACTGCTGGCGTGCCTTCTGCTGCTCGCCGTCGGCGCCAGCGCCGCGCGCGTCGGCGACTTGGCCCCGGGGTTCGCGCTGCCCGATACGATGAACGGCATAGTGAGTCTGGCCGACTATTCCGGCGCCCCCGCAGTCCTTGTCTTCTACCGTGGGTTCTTCTGACCCTGGTGCAACGAGCAGCTCGTCGAGTTGCAGGAGAGCATCGCCGACTTCGAGGACAGCGGCATAGGCCTTGTGGCCATCAGCGTCGACCCGCCGGCCACCGCTGCGAGGATGCGCGACGTACACAACCTGACGTTCCCACTTCTCAGCGACGAGGACGCCGCCGTTATCGCAGCGTACGACGTCAAGCACCCGCTGCTTCGCCTCTCTCTCCCGGCGGTCTTCGTGCTGGACTCGCAGGGAGTCATAGGATGGGAGCAGGTCGGCGCACACAAGCAGGATCGGGCGCTCACCGACGAAGTGCTGGCCGCGGCGTTGGCCATCGCCACGGGTGGTGAGTCTGAGCCCACGCCGCGCGCGGTCTCCGCAAGGGGCAAGTCGACATCGACATGGGCGCGACTCAAAGCGCGGGATTAGTCGCTCATGAAGGTCGTGCACGTCGATACGCCCTCGCGCCTCCACTTCGGCCTGATCGACCTCAACGGCGATATCGGGCGCATCGACGGCAGCATCGGCCTCGCGCTCGATGACCCAGGATTCTCACTGACCGCGCGCGCATCGGGCGAGACCATCGTCCGGGGAGCGGGCGTACACGAAGATCGCGCCAGAGCGACCGTCTCGCGGTTGCGGGCGGCGTGGGACGTCGGCGGAGCGGACCTGCGCTTCACGCGGACGATCCCCCTGCATTCGGGCTTGGGGGCAGGCACGCAGCTGATCCTCGCCGTCATGCACGCCCTCGCGCGCCTCTACGACGTCACACTCAACCAGGACCACGTGATGCGGCTGTCCGGCCGCGGCGGGGCGTCGGGCATCGGCCTACACGCCTTCCTTGCCGGCGGCTTCATAGTGGACGGCGGCCACGAGTTCCCAGGACGGAAGCAGTCGTACCTGCCATCCGCCGCATCGGCCGAGGCGGGCGTCGGCCCGCTGCTCCTGCGCCAGGACTTCCCAGAATGGGACATCCTGCTAGTGATCCCGACTGGGCGGCACATCTCGGGCGAAGAGGAAGTGCGTCTGTTCCAGGGGCTCTGTCCGATGCCCCCCGAAGCAGCGATGCACATCTGCCACGCCCTCGTGATGGGCATGCTCCCGGCGTTGGCCGAGAGGAATCTGCCGAGGTTCGCCGAATCGCTCGAGCGGGCCCAGGCTGTGGGCTGGAAGCAGGTCGAGATCGACGCGCAGGGGGATGCCGTACGCAAGACGCTGCAGTTCGCCCGCGACAGCGGAGCGCACGGCGCAGCGATGAGTAGCTGGGGACCGGCGACGGCCGTCTTCGTCGATGACGCCCACGCCCTGAAGCCGCAGGCGGACGCGTTCCTCAACTCACTGCCCAACGGCGGGGTATGCTTGGTGACGAAGGCCAACAACGTCGGAGCGCGGATCACAGTCGATGACACTTCTTGAGACCATCCGCAAGCGCCGCAGTCAGCGGGCGGAACTGCTCGACACGCCCATCACGGAAGAGCACATCCACGACCTCGCGGAGGCCGCGCGGTGGGCCCCTTCGCCGTTCAACGTGCAGCCGTGGGCCTTGCTGTTCGTGACCGACCCGGAGGCCAAAGCCGCGCTCGGGCGCATGTCCCGCGAGTCCACAGCTGAGCAGCTCGGTAGCGCCGACTTCGTCCAGGATGTGGCGCGATGGACAAGCGTCACCGAGGATGAATGGCGCGCACGGGGAGACGGCGTCTTCCTGGGCGACCAACTCGCCGAATCCAGCTTGGCGCACACGGTGGCCCCGTTCCTCATGAAGCACACGAAGGCGGCGGCGCTCCTGGGCAAGCTCGGCGCGGGTCAAGGCCCCGGGAAGGCCACGGAGCGACTACTGGTGGATGCGCCGCTCGTCTGCGTCGTGTTCCGCGACCTGGCGCGCGTGTCCCCGGGCGCCAACGGAGACATGTGGACCTCCTTCGCCATTGGGGCCATGTTCCAGAATCTCCTCTTGGTCGCTACGGATCTGGGCATCGGCGCGCAGTTCGTGTGCGCGGCCCTCGAAACCCCGGGCGGCCGCAGGCAGGTCGGCGCTCTTCTCGGAGCCGGGCCCTCCCTGGAGCCTGCGCTCATCCTCCGCCTCGGCTATCTATCATCTGACGCCGACAAGCTCTCTGTGCGTCGGACGCGCGAGGCGTTCGTGGGCCGGAATCGATTCGAGGAGGACACGTGATGCGCGCCGTCGTTTTCCATCAGGCGGGACAGCCGCTGGCGCTAGAGGACCGACCCGCGCCCGTTCTGGATGTCGGCGACGTGCTGCTTCAGGTGGACCTGTGCGGCGTGTGCGCCTCGGACCTGATGGCGATAGATGGCATCGTCTCGGATTACTCGCCGCCCGTGGTGCTCGGACATGAGGTCGCGGCACGCGTCGTGGAGAGTCGCGATCCGTCCGTGGCCGTGGGCACAGTGGCGAGCGTGAACCCCATGATTTCCTGCGACGTCTGTCCCGCCTGCCGCCGTGGCGAGCACAAGTACTGCCCGGATCTGTACGGCATAGGCCACGACATAGACGGCGGGTTCGCCGACCTCATGGTCGTCCCGAGGCCGCTGGTGGAGCAGGGCGGCTTGCTTACCGTCGAGGGCGATGTCGCGCCGGAGCGGCTCATGTTCGTGGAGCCCCTCGGATGCGTCATCAACGCGCTCGACGACACGCCCGTGGCGGACACCGTGGGGATACTCGGCGCCGGGCCGATCGGGCTCCTTTTCGCACAATTGGCCGCGTCGCAGGGCGCGCGCGTGGTGGTCGTGGAGCCCCTCGCGCATCGTCGTGCGGTGGCGGAGGGCTTCGGCGCGGATCTCGCGGTGGATGCCACGGCGGACGGCGTCGCGGCGCTCGTGGATGCGACAGACGGCGGCGCCGACACGGTCATCGTGGCCACCGACCACGAAGCGGCGCTGTCCACGGCGTTCGACGCCGTCCGACGCGGCGGGACGATCAACTTCTTCGGCCTTGCCCCCGCAGGGCGGACGATCTCCTTGGAGCTGGAGCAGCTTCACTTCCAGGGGCACAAGATTCAGGCGTCGTGGGCGTTCTCGCGAGACAGCCTGCGAGCGGCACGCGACATCATTCAGGCGGGAGACATCGACCTGTCACCCATGGTGACCGAACGATACGCCCTGGACGACGCCAACGACGCCATCGAGGCGGCCGCGTCTCGGCGTGGCATCAAGGCCGTGGTCGACCCGCGGATCGGCGTCGCCTAGACGCGCCGTCGCGACCTGCGAGCGCTACTCCGCGCGCAGAGTGGCCCACGTCACGGCCGCGCTGCCCAGTGGCTCGGCCGCGAGGAGGATCGTGATCGGCCCGCCACCTGAGGCGACCTCGGCATTGTAGTCCTCGTCCTGAGTCAGCAGGATTTCGTCGATAAGCGTGCCCTCTTCGCGTCCCTTGACCCACAGCGTGCTCGATCCCGCGTTCTTCACGCTGAAGAAGCTCCTGGGGTCTGCCGCGGCCTTGGTGGCGTCCCAGAACCAGATGTTGAAGGGCTGACCCGCGACGTTCACCGACTCACCGTCGGCGGAGTAGATGCGAACCGCCTGTTCTCCGAGGGCATCCTCGGCGGGACTGGGGTCGGCGTCATCCATGCCCAGCCAGTACGAGTCCCGATCGCCGTCGGGACAGAAGATGCGGATCCACACGTACCAATCGCCCTGCTCGGGCAACTCCACATCGTAGAGCGTCTTCACGCCTCGCTCGTGGTCCAGCGCCGCGCCGCCCGAGGCGTCGGCCTCGTCGACCAGCGTGACGCCGGCTTCCATGTCGCCATCCTCGGCTTCGATGACGATGGCGTCGGCGGGCACGTCGACGGCGTGCGCGATGGGACAAGCGACGATCAACGTCGCGACCGCGAGGCGGAGCAGCGGAGAACGACGGAAACGCGCGGCAACGGTTGGCATAGCGGTCTCTCCTGAGCGCCTGCGTCGCGTGGCGGGTGGCGAGTCGGCACGGAGCCGTCCGGGTCGATGCCCTTCGGGCCTGCCTGCGCGACTCCGAGCAGGCGGCGATGGTCGGAGGGTAATCCAGCGGCGCCGATGAGGCAAACGCCCAGATGGCGCGCGGCCAAGGGCGAACACGTCGTGTTACCGACCTATTGAGCCCACGATCCGGTCTGCGATAGCGCGTCTCAGTGCCTGCATGCTGTCGGCGCCGAGGGCGTCGGCCTGTATCGAATCCGCGTCGTCGACGCTTGAACCGTCCCGTTCCGCGACCGCCACATGCAGCATCGACTGGACCGCGACGCGTAGCTGTTCGCGCGTCAGGTTCTCTCTGTCCGCGAGCATCGTCAGGTACTCGATGAACTGCTGTCCGTCTCGCAGCGCCTTCAGCCGCATGTCGGCCACGACCGGGACGCCAAAGCGTCCACCCGGGGCAAGCAGCGCGTTCCCACCGTTGATCGCCGCGTCGCCCCTGTCCAGCGCCTCGTCGCTGCCTAGCGTCTGCCAGGGCAGCACGCCGTTGGCGCCGTTGAGCCACGCGTTGAGCATCCACGCGACCGTCCGCGTGTTGCTCTCCGTGTCGCGGTTGACGCTGCCGTAGGTCATGACTTTGACGCCTGTGTCGCGTTCGAGGATGCCCACGCGACGATAGTCAACCGGAGAGCTGAAGGCCCCGGCGCCGTAGTAAACCGTGTCGACGAGGCCGTCCAACACACGCGCCTGCCACTGCGGGCGCGAGATATCCGCGCGCGCGGGCCATCGGGCCGGGTCCGCCGCGCCCCGCCCGCTCGTCCACAGGGCACAGAAGAACTGCAGCGCCAGCCAGTCGTCCCAGTGGTACGGCTCGTCGGTTGTCCACCACATGTTCGAGCCGTAGTTGATGCGGTGCGTGTTCTTGCCGCCGTAGAAGCACTGCATCTCGGTCTGCGTGTGGCCCATCTCCGCGAAGTGGTCCACGAACTGCTGCTGCACGGACAGAAACGCGCTGATGTACTCGGCGCCGAGCGCGTCCGCGATGTACGGCGCGGCCATGTAGTGGTCTACGAGGTGGAGCCGGTCCTCGCCTCGGCCAGGCCAGTGGCCGTGGTAGTCGTATGTTTCCTCCGTGAGCGGCGTGGGCCAGCTATCGGCGAAGGGAAGATACATCACCTCGACGGGGACGCCTGCGCGACGACTGTCGCGGAACGCCGCGCCCGTCAGCAGCGGGCCGACGTCCCGGTCGTACGCGTCCCATCGGATCTGCACGTCGGCGCCGGCGCCCGTCAGATCTGGAGCCCAGCGCCAGCAGTTGAGCACGGCGCGATGCTGGTGGGCCAGGCGATAGTAGTCGTGCGGGTCGCCATCACGCGGTATGCGGTACGCGTTGAGCTCCGGCCAGAACGACAGGCGATCCGGCAGCGCGAAGCCGTACACCTGCACCTCGACGCCGACGCGTACGGGCTCGCCACCGCTTACGGCGACCCGCAGCTCGCCGTCGTACATGCCCGGATCGGCGTCCTTGGGGACGTATATGTCGACGTAGACCGTCTCAGCGCGCCGATGCGACGCATCCCGCCGTCCGTCGTCCGCCGCCACCGACTCGCCGTGCGCCAGCGGGATGCAGTAGGCGGGGCTCCATGCGCCGTCCTCGTTGCGGGCGTGCCATACGCGGTACAGCTCGACATCCGCCACGGCAATCTCGGCGCCGCCGTCATGCCGCAGAGGCGTAGACGACACGGCGAAGCTATCGACCACCCCGCCGCCATCCGCGGTCAGAGCCAACTGGAACGACACGTATTCGCCCCGCGCCCCGAACAGACGCACGGCCTGACCGTCCCACACAGCGTTCGCGCCGGACAGGGTGCCCCTGTCGTCGTGCATCGGCGCGCCGTCGCCCGGCCCGATCTTCACGAGCGGCGGCGCCGCCCAGACGGGGCCACCCCGGGCTAGCGTCGCGCCCGCGTCGTCGTCGACGGTTGCCGCGAAGGACACGGCCGCCAGCGCGGGCGACGCGACGAAATCCGCCTCAGCCGCCGCCGAAACGGCGCCGGTCGCCCCGACCGCGACGACCCGCACGGAGTGTTCCTCCTCCGCGGCGAGATCATCCAGCACGAAGACTGTGGCGTCGCCCGAACGCGGGTGTGGCACGCGCCAACGCGGGACGCGTACCCCGTCGACCCACACGCGCCAGCAGAACGCGCCCTCGACCGGCCCGACGACAACGCGCGCGGCGCCGGCATCCAGGCGCGCGACCTCCCTCGCGGTCGTCGCGACGACCGTGGGCGCCGCCAGCTCCGTGGGGAGTGTCCCGCCCAATTCGACCTCGATGTACGGCGCGCCATCGGCCGACTGCGCGCTGTGGAGGAAGTTGTTGGCGTAGGTGGGGTTGCCGCCGTCCATGACGGCGATGCCGTCGGTGTCCTCGGCGATCATCGCGTACACCATGTCCGCGGCAATCTGCACGGACACCCATCCGTCCGACAGCTCCCGTCGTTCCGCCCACTGCGCGAGGCTGTTCCCAGAGCCCATGATGACGTCGCAGAACTGCGACCCAGGCCACGCCCACGGCTGCGCGCCGTCCGCGTCGGCATACTGGTAGGTCGCGCCGTCGGCTCCTGAATAGGGGGCCTCGGCCTCCCCCTCGGCCCAGTCCTGATTCACGGTGGAGACGCGGATATACCGAAGCATGTCGTCGCCCGCGCGCCGCAGATAGAGCGTCGCGCGATGTATCTCCCGGCCCGCGGCCGGGGACGCGTCGAACCGGATCGCCGCCATCTCCTGGATGGTCTTCAGCTTGATGCGGTCGTGCTTGCCGGCGCTCGTGACGCGCTCGTGCGCGTTGGCGTCTGACAGCCAGATGTCCGCGGTCGAGTCCAGGCGCGCGACTTCCGCAACGCACGACAGCGCAACGGCGCACAGGCAGGCGATCGCGATATGTCCCGCCACGACGGCCTCGCGTAGCATCGTGTCAGCCCCCGTCGAACCGCACGATTTGGCGGACGGCGTCTCCGTCCGCGAGTCGGTCGAACGCTTCGTTGATGTCGTCGAGCGCGATGTCGTGTGTGTGGAGCAAGTCGACCGGGAGCGCGTCCGCGTCGTACATGCGCATGAAGCGTGGGATGTCGCGCGCCGGGACCGATGAACCCATGTAGGAGCCCCGTACGGTACGCTCTTCGGCGACCATGCTCACGCACGGGATCGTCAGGTTGCGACTCGGATGGTCCAGGCCCACACACACGGTCGATCCCCGCACGCGTGTGGCGGCGTACGCCTGTGCGAACACGTCGACGTTCCCCACGCACTCGAACGCGTAGTCGGCCCCGCCGTCGGTGATCTCGCGCACTGCGTCGGCCGGATCGGCCCCGGTCGCGTCGACGGCGTGCGTCGCGCCAGCGGATTCGGCCACACGCAGCTTAGGGCCCAGCACGTCCACGGCGATCACGGGATGCGCTCCCGCCGCGCGCGCGCCCATTACCGCGCTCAGACCCACCCCGCCCATGCCGAACACCGCGACGGAGCTCCCCGGCTCCACCCGCGCCGTGTTCACCACGGCCCCCACCCCTGTGGCGACGGCACAGCCGAACAGCGCGGCCTTCTCCAGCGGCATCGCCGGGTCCACGACCACCAGGGAGCGGGGCGAGACCACCGTCTACCGCGAGAACCCGGACACTCCGAGATGGTGATTGAGGGGTCGCCCCTCGGCGTTCCGGAAGCGGCGCGCGCCGGTTAGCAGCGTCCCACTCGCGTTCGCGCGTCCGCCCGGCTCGCACAGCGAAGGCGTCCCGGACCTGCACATCGCGCACACGCCGCACATCGGCACGTAGGAGCAGACCACGTGGTCCCCCACCTGCAGGCCCTGCACGCCGGGGCCGAGTTCGCGTACGATCCCACTCGCCTCGTGCCCCAATACCATTGGCATCACCCGAGGGCGCGACCCGTTGATGACGGACAGGTCCGAGTGGCACAGACCGGCGGCGGCGATCTCCACCAGCGCCTCGTCCGTTGCCGGCCCGTCGAGCGTTACGTCCTCAATCGCCAGTGGGCGCGACGCCGAGTAGGGACGGCCCGCCTCCATCTCGTACAGCACCGCGGCCCGTGTTTTCATCTCGCCTTTCCGGGCAGATTCGGAGGGGCCAGCCGACGGCCGTAAGCCTACGCGCCGACGCGTGTGGTCGCAACCGGCGGGCCCGAGAGGCGGCGCAACTTCGCGCGCCCGCCTTGCGACACCACACCCGCCGTGCCATAGTCCGCTCGCCCAACCCACGACCTCGCCCGGACCAGGGAACTCACCAATGCAGAATCTACTCGCATGCCGGCCGGCCAGCTATCGGCAATACGAGAACCTGGCGTTCGCGCATCTTGCGGAGATCGGCGTTCGGCACGTGGAAGTCGCCATCCCGGCCGCGGACGAGATCGCGGCGACGCTGGACGAACTCAGGCGCCACGGCATCACTGTGTCCAGCACACAGGCTCCGCTCAACATCCACAATCCCAACATCGCGCGCGACTTCGCATCCGTCGCCGAGGGGACGCGGAAGATGGGCGCCAAGCACGTCTTCGTGAGCGTCAAAGCCGACGACATGGATCGCGCCACGGCGTACGGCCGACTGCGAGCCGTCGGCGAGACGTGCGCCCGGCACGACGTCACGGTGGTCATGGAGACGCACCCCGACCTCATCACCAGCGGCGACGTCGCCCGACGTACGATGGAGGGTGTCGACCACCCGAACGTCCGCGTCAACTGGGACACCGCGAACGTCTACTACTACAACGAGGGCATCGACGGAGTCGAAGAGATGCGCAAGGTCATCGACTTCATCGGCGCGGTCCACCTCAAGGACACCAGCGGCGGCTTCAAGACGTGGTACTTCCCGGCGCTGGGTGAAGGCGTCGTCGACTTCCCGCGCGTGTACCGGGAGCTGAACGCGAAGGGATTCTACGGCCCGTTCACGATGGAACTCGAGGGGATCGAGGGCGAGAATCTTACCGAAGAGGGCGCGAAGGAGCGCGTCGCTACGTCCGTGCGCTACCTACGCGGGATCGGCGTCCTGGGGTAGCGGGCCGTCGGCGTCGGGAGGCGTCCCATCCAAGGCGGCGTCCTCGGCCTCCGACTCGGCTTCCACGTCCGCGACGACAGCTTCCTGGACTGTCGCGTCGGGCTCTTCCACGCGCGTCGGCTGCGCCGAGAAGTCGGGTTCGGGTAGGTCGGGCATGGCGGGCTCATCGGCGATGCGCAGCGTCGCGTCCGCATTCGCGACATCGGTGGGGATCGCGGCGGCGACGGTCTCGATCAGCAGCTGGAGCGCGTCCTCTGTCCGATGCAGCGTTGGGGTCTCGGGGAGGCGCGCGTCGTAGTACGGGAACTCGTCGTCGGCGGGCGTCGGCACCGGCGCCATCGGGTAGAGGAGCGCCTCCTCCACCAGCCGGTTCGCCGGATCCTGGATCTCCCGCCACGCCTTGTCACGCTTCCGGCGGCCGAGCAGGTTCGTTGGACCCGCCGCCTCGCTGTCCTCCATCACGTCCAGCGTGCTGGCATCCGTGGTGATGCCCAGCACATCGGTCAACAGCTCGCGGTAGTCCCGCGGGTCCCGGACGAGTTCCACGGGTCGCGCGAAGCGATCGCGCCCGCTCGTCGGGCTACCGACGACGGTTTCGTCGGGCTTATCCTTCTGCATGACGCTCGCCCTGGGTGATGTTCATGAAGAGCGTGGCCAGACGGCGATACTCGGGAGCCTGACGCAGGGGGTGCGTCTGCGGCAGATCGAGGAAGCGCGAGCACCGCCCCAGCAGCTGCGTGTCCGAGGGGTTGGCCGACAAGACTCGATGCGCCAGAGACAGCGCTTCGCGTTGCGAATCGCCGTCGGGGTCCATCCACATCTGGCCCGCCTGCTCCATCATGAAATTCGCGTACGTCGTGGTGATGATGTGGCTCACGGGATCGAGTTCGTGCGCTCGTGCAAAGTCGATTAGCGCGTCGTTAGTTCGGCCCGAGTCCGCCGCGACGAGGCCGCGTCGAAGCCGGAGTTGCGCCGTCTCTTGCTGTAGCACGACGTTGTCGGGCGCCAGCGCGAGCGTTTCGTGGAGGAGGTCCAACGCCTGCGCGTCATACTGGTTGAATTCGTTCTCGAAGACGGAGCGCCGCGCGCCACCCCCGAACGACACCAACGCGCGCGCCTGCGCCAACGCCGTGCGCACGATTGCTGGGGCGATCGCCTCGAAGCGCGTGATGTCGTAGGCGCGCTTCAGCAACTCACGGACTGCGCCGGCCTGTTCTGCCTGCTGATCCGGCGGCGTGCCATGCCCTCGGTCCAGATCCGCTGCGGCGGCGTCCACCATGCCGGTGATCAGAGGCTGCCACGACAGTGACTCGAGCAGTCTCGAATCCTTCACCTCTTCGGCCAGCACGCGCGCATCCAGCGTCGTCTCCAGACCCTCCCTCGGGTTGTCCTCGAACGCCGCGACATTCTGCGAGGCCAGCACGAACACGACCCGCGCGTACCGCCGCACCGACGGGTCGTCGTCGTCGAAGAGCGTCCGAGCCCGATCCCGTGCGTAGCCTTCGGCCCCCGACTCGAGCGCCGCCAGGATGTGCCCTACTGGGGACAGGTATATGAGCAGACGCTCATCGGTCCGCGTCGAGTGTAGATTCGTGGACGTCGTCAGGATGTCGCGCATCTCGCCGGATCGACGCAGAACGTGCAGGAGATCGTCGCCGTACGGCACGACCGAGTCGGCGAGGTGCGGGTGGTCGCTCAGCCAGTCGCGCCACAGATCGGCCGTCTGGCGTTCGCGCTCGAAGTGGTAGCGGAGATCGTCGGCCTCCTGCTCCGAGGTGTCCGACTGCGACAGCGAGTCGGTCATCTCGCTCATCAGGTGTCGGCCGAGGCGCGCGAGGAATCCACCCAGGACGGGCTGAAGCTGCGCCTCGTAAGCCTGAACCGGCCGGTCTGCGTCCCAGTCGTCCGGGTGGTGCCGCTGTAGCCGCGACAGCGCCCATTCGTCCCAGTAGTCGCGCAGGCTGACCAGCGTCCCCCAGAGCGAGACCGCGTCACGCCATCGCTCCTTGGTTGGGAGCGCCTGCGCGTCCCAGAAGGCGAAGATGGCCCATTGGTGCAGCGGGAGTACCTCACCGACATCCGAGAACAGGCGCGACTGCCACCGATCTACGAGCGTATTCCGGTCCATCGCCTCCCACCGCGACAGGAGCGCGAAGTCGCGTGCCCGCTCCAGCCACGACTGAACGGCCTCGTCGCTGTCGTCCATCGCCGCCACTTGTTCCAGCAGCTCGACGACGTCTTCCCACCCAAGCGACTGGAAGGCCCGCAGCGCCTGCCGCTTGTACCCGACGCGCAGCAATTCCTGAGCCGCTGCGTGCCACGTCGTGTCCGTAGTGACCTGCTCCAGGTAGTCGAGCCCCTCGCTCTCCTTGTTCGACATCAGCGTGGCGATGCCGAGGCAGTAGTACATCTGGTCCGTGCGGTCCTCGGCCCGTGTTTCATGGACGAGGTCATGCACCTGCCGCCAACATCGCATGTTCAGCAGCAGGGCGATCGCGTCTTCGACGGGACACGCCGATGGCGACATGACCCGCAGCATCGCGAGTTCCCGCGCTGCCCCCGCGACATCGCCCGAGTCGACGAACATCTGCACGCGCAACGACTGCGCATGCGTCTCCCACTCGCCCCAGTCCTTCGTCATGCTCAGGATGTCGGCGGCCCGGTCCGGGTAGTTCTGTTCCCACCGGCATATCCCCAGCAGATAGCCCGCGACGTGCATCCAGTCACCGTCGTCCACGACAGGTGTGATGACGTCCGCGACAAGCTGCCAGTCACCCATGCGCGCGGCGCACAGACCCGCCAGGGCGACGTAGACATCCTTGCGTGGGGCGGCGCGAAGGACGTTTGCCATGAGGTCGTTCGCTATCTGCACATCGCGCTGTGCGGGAGCGTTGGCGTCGGAGGCCGAGAGGCGTTGCATCGCTTCCCGCGCCCACCTGGCCACGATGGCGTCCTGGACCTCGTAGTTCGCCCCGTATTCTCGCGCGATGTTCCAGTGCTGCGTCATCGTAACGCGATTCTCGGCCTCGGACGCCTCATCCGCGAGCCGCAGATGCAGCCAGGCGAGGTCGTCGCGCAGGGCCTCATCCTCGCGCTGTCGTAGCGACGTGCGCCAGTGCTGCGCCGCCTCCCGCACCTCGCCGGCCCGGTAGCAGCAGTAGCCAAGGTAGTACAGATGGGTCGGGTCGAGACCGATACGTTCGCGCCGCGTCTCCAGGTGGGTGCGCGCGATGTCGTATTGGCCGGCCCGGAGCGCGGCGTAAGTCCGACGCTGCTCGGCGACTCCGTCGTTGTGGTCGCGCAGCACGAGCGCGCGCGCGTACGCGTCCGAAGCGGCCGCCCAGTCGTCGCAACGCTCGTGTACGCCGGCGAGCGCCAGCCACGCACCGTCGAACGTCGGGTCCTGCTCCAGCGACTCCGTCAGGTGGGCCTTCGCCGACTCCGCGTCCGTGTCCATGACGCACAGCGCAAGCGCGTATTGGAGCTGCGCTTGACGCGGCCGTTCGACCAGAGCGGCACGCAGGTCCTCCGCGGCCTCGGCGTTCTTGCCGAGACGATAGAGCGCCTCCCCGCGTCCGCGGCGCGCTTCGTATACCGACGGGTCGCCTTCAAGGGCTCTTGAGAACGCCTGCGACGCCTCGTCCCACTCTTCAACGCCAAGATGCGCGCGGCCTAGCCGCGTCAGAGTCGCCGGGTCGTCGCCATCTCGCTGCATGAGACGGGCGCACTGCGCGAGGGCTGCGTCGAATGCGCCGTTCGCGAGCGCGCAGTCGACCTTCAGCGAGGACAGGACATGCCCCTCCTCGTCCGACAGGTCGTCGTGCGTGAGGCCCGCCAGCGCCACCTCCGCCTGCCGCAGCCGTCCCAGCGACATCAGCGCCTTCGCGTACAGGAGGTCGTGTGTCGACGTCCGTTCTCCGACGTCCTGGAGCAACTCGATGACGCTGGCGGCATCTCCGGCGTCATCGGCGATCTCCGACGCCATCAGGCGCGCGCGGCGATCCAGCGGACGCGCCTCTAGATACCGTGTGAGAAGCCGCGACGCCTCGTCGGCATCGCCCTGTTCGTAGCTGCGGGTCGCCAGCCGCCGCAACGCGTCGGCATGCCCGGGCTCCAGCTCCAACACGCGGTAGAGCGTCGAGGTTTCCGCGTCTGAGTCGTGCTGGCCCGCCCATTCGGCGTAACGCAGGAGAAGCGAGGTCTTCGTCGCGTCGTGGAGGTACTGGCCGAACGCGGCCTGGATAGCCGTCATCGCCGCGGCGTCGAACTCCGTCAGTCCAACGATGTCGAGCACGCGTTCGGCGGCTTCGTGCGACAGGTCCGAGCCCATCAGCATCGCCGCTCTGTACGCTTCGGCAGCCTCGACCGGCTGATCCTCGCGCTGGTGACGGCGCCCGGCGATCATCCGCTCGCGACAGCGCACGTCGCTGTTGTCCGGTTCCCGCGCGCTCCATTCCAGCAGGATCGTATGCGCGGCGTCCAGATCCCCCATGAGTTCATGCGAGACGGCCAGATGCTGGAGTGTCCAGACCCAGTTGGGCCTCTGGGCCCCGAGGTATTCGTTCAGTTGCCGTCGCGTGGCGAACTCGGAATCGCCGGGATTCGTCTGCCAGTCGATCGCCACGGCATCGCGTATCCGTTCCTCGGCGCGCGTCTTGTCCGGCGCGTTCTCGTACCACTCGAGGTAAAGCGGGAACGCGAACATCGACCGTGGCAGCGTGCGCAGGAGTCGACCACCCACGAACGATATGTCCGCGGGCTTCAGCTCCGTATGTAGCCGTGCGTGCAGATACGCGGAGATCGCTTCAGCGTCACGGCTGACGGCAAGCGCCCGCGCGCGCTGGACAAGAGCGTGACCGTAGAACGCCCGCATGTTCGCGGGCATGCGCTCCTCGACAGGGTGCGCGTCCTCAATGATGCCGATGCCGTCGTTGAACGCCGCCAGGGCCACATCAATGCGCTTCTGCAGCAGGGCGCGCTCGCCCTTCTTGAGCAGAGACGCCACGCGGCGCTCTGGAACCCGGGCGCGCTTGCGGCTTGGTTTGTCGACTGAGCGATGCAAGGAGTGTAACCCTCTGGGCGCTTCCCTCGGCGCCACGGAGGCGCTTGTGTCCAAGGAAGTACTCTACCTCTATACCAGACGTGGCGGCAAACCGTTCACCCGGCCCACGCGCGGGCCCTGGCGGTCGCGCCCTGCCGGGCCAGACGTGGACTCCCTTGCCAACGTGATACGACGGCTGCGCCGCGAAGTAACAGTCGCGTGGGGCGCCGGCTCGGGAGGCCGAGGCGCTCGCGGCGCCACGGATGAGATCGCGGGTCCGGCCTCCCGCGGACAGCAGAACAGGCCGCCAGCCGCGACGGTCGTAGGCGCCTCGACGCCGCCCGCAGCGCTCGACGAGCCGATACCCGCTCCGCGCTCCCCGCGCGCAACGCCCGCGCCCGTGGAAGCGACTGCCGATACCGTCCTGTCGACCGCCCTGCGGTTGCCGTGAGTCGCGTCCCCGACGCGCCGTTCGTCCGCACCAAGGCCGCGCCCGTGTAGGGCTCGAAGGGCCGCATTGACACCGACCTTCGAGCCGACTACATTGGGCCTGACGCTCGTAGAGCACGACCGGACGAGGCCGGCAGACCGCCGCAGTTTCCACGGAGGGCGCCATGGTTCCGCCTAGCCGCACGGAGTCGATATACGCGCGCATACTCGTCGGCCTGGACGGCTCAGACTACTCGCGCACCGCGGTGGATTACGCCTGCTCGTTGGCGTCGGACAACGACCGCGTGACGGGCATCGCGATCGTCGATCTGCCGGGCATAGAGCGCTTCATCGGCCCCACGCCGGCCGGCGCGGGACGCTCCGCGGCTGCCCTGGAGGAGACGCTGCTGGCGGACACGCAGGCACAGGCGCAGCATGTGCTTGCCGACTTCGCCGCTACGTGTTCGGCGCATGGCGTGGCCCACGCGGTCCACGCCGAGACCGGCAAGCCGTTCGAGGAGATCATCGAGGCGTCCAAGTACCACGACGTCATCGTCATCGGCCAACGCACTACATTCAGGTATGGCGCGGAGGAGGAGACGGGCGACACGCTCCACAGGATTCTGGAGCACGGCCTCACGCCGGTGGTTGCGTTGCCAGCGGAGCCAAGGGATATACGCAAGGTGCTTGTCACCTACGACGACAGCCTCCAGTCCGCCCGCGCCATCCAGATGTTCCTGATGCTCGGTATATGGGACCACTGCGAGACAACCATCATCTCGGTGACCGACGACGCTGAGGACGGCGACCGTCTCCTGGAGTCCTGCCGCGACTACTTCGCCAGCTATGGCGTCCAGGCCGACGCCGTCCGCGCGGAGGGCCGCCCGTCCGCAGCCATCCTCGACCACATTCGGGAGAACGGCACGGACCTGCTCGTCATGGGCGCCTACGGACGGAATCGCCTGACAAACTTCTTCGTCGGCAGCACGACGAGGGCGATAGTCCAGGACGCCGGCATTCCCATATTCCTCTACCACTGATGCGGCGGCGCCACCGGGAGCAAGTCCGACCATGCCGGATCGCATCGACGAATTCGAGTCCGTCTTCCGCAGCGCGGACAGGACCGCGTACCAGTTCCTGCCTCCGCCCGTTCGGCGCGCGCTTGTGCTTAGCGACCGGCCGGTGGACGGGGCCCAAGCGTACGAAGCTCGCGTGCGCGCGTACGTCGAAAGCGGCGACCCGGACACGTCGCTCGAATGGGACTCGTGGCACGGAGAGGCCCCCGACACCAGGCAGGGGTTCGTGGACCGACTGTCGAGTTACGACGCCGACCTGGTCGTAACGCACCGTAACCTGCACGACTCGATAAGCGATGCCCACTTCGGCCTCGGCGTATACGTCCACGTCCTCACGCAAAGCACGCGCGTGCCCGTCCTTGTGACCCCATCGCCCGACGCGCCCGGCTTCGACCGCGCGACCCGTGAGCTCGAGGACGCGGTGCTCTTCAGCGATCACATCGACGGCGACGATCGTCTCGTGAATTGGGCCGTCAACTTCGTGAGCAACTCGGGCGCGCTCGTGTTCGCCAACGTTGAGCCGCTAGCTGTGTTCGAACGGTACATGCACGCGATCTCCCGTATCCCTGGCATAGAAACCGAGATGGCCGACACCCACATCCGCGCCGAGCTCCTGAAAGAGGCCGAGGACTACATCGCCGCGTGCCGCCAACGGCTGGCCGACGTCAGGCCCGAACTCACGACGACCGGCGTAGCGCGCATGGGCGAGCCGCTGGAGGTCCTGCGCGAGTTGCTCCCGGCGCACAACCACGCCCTGGTGGTGATGGAGAGCGAGGACGACCGCCAGATCGCGATGCGCGGCCTCGCCGCCGCCGCCGCCGTCGAGTTCGCCGACATCTCGATGCTGCTCATATAGCCGCCGCCGCGCGGTCGGGTAGGAGGCGCTGAACACACGTGCATGATCTGACGACGCTCATCGCGGCCGCTACGCCACAGGCAGCACACGGCGATGTTTCGCCCGCGGTCACTGCGTTCTTCGGCGGCCTACTGGTCCTGATGATCCTCTGCTTGGCCTTCGAGGAGAAGATCCACGCGAAGAAGTCGATCATCACGGGCGTGTTCGCCGCCATAAGCCTGCTCTGCGCCACCGCCGCCGGGCTGCTGCCGTTTGGGCCTGTCGTGAACGTCTTCCACGAGTCGATCCGGCTGCCCATATACATCCCGGCAGTCGACTGGGGCGTAATCGCCATCATCGTCGCGCTGGCGTTTGTTCCGATGGTACTCGCAACTGGTGCAGCGGTTGATTTTGCGCGATCATTCATTGTCAAGGCGCGACTT
>NYZG01000251.1 GCA_002687025.1 Candidatus Poribacteria bacterium | reverse complement strand
CAGTGCAGGGGCGCGTGGTGCGACACGTAGACGTGCCCGTCCGCCGCGCGAAGGCGCCCAAGGTCACCAAGGTGATGATCTACGACGGCACGGCGTTGGCGGCGCTGGTGGGATTTGGGAAGCGCGCCGGCTACCTCAAGGTGTCGCTGCACGTCGACGATGTCGTCGTCGTGACGGGGAAGTTCAAGCGCGCGCGTGGCGGCGACGCGAGGGTCGAGGCGACGACCTTCGAGTACGAAGTCCTGTCCGACGAGGACGCCGAATTGGTGCACACGGGCCGCCTCGTGCCGGTCTACCGACTTACCGCCGACATGCCGCAGCGCGCGCTCAGGACGTTCATGGCTCGGATCGCCAGCGCCCACGCGCCGGACGTGCCGGAGGCCCTCCCCGAAGAGCTCCGCCGCCGCCGCGGGCTGATGCACAAGCCAGACGCGATACGGCAGATTCACCTCCCCGACTCCGTTGAAGCGCTGCGCCTCGCCAGGGAACGGTTGGTGTTCGAGGAGTTCTATCTGTTGCAGTTGGGTCTCCTGTTGCGGAAGGAGTCCAACGAGACCGCCCAGCCGGGGATCGCCTTCCGCACGGACGGCCCCAAGGCGCGGCGCCTACGCGAGGCGTTACCGTTCACCCTCACCGACGCGCAGGAGCGGGCCCTCGCGGAGATCGAGTCCGACATGCGTCGCGACACGCCGATGAGCCGCCTTCTGCAGGGCGATGTCGGCTCGGGCAAGACGATCGTGGCGGGGATGGCGTTGGCCCATGCCGTCGAGACCGGGCTGCAGGGCGCAATCATGGCGCCCACGGAGATACTCGCTGAACAGCACTATCGCACGCTGTCGGCGCTCTTCCAGTCCGTCGACATTCGCGCCGTGTTACTCAAGGGCGACATGCCCGCCGCGACCCGCCGTGACGCCGCGGGCATGATCGAGAGCGGCGAGGCCGATGTCGCCGTCGGGACGCACGCCCTGATACAGGACGCCGTCGAATTCGCCGACCTCGGCCTCGTCGTCACCGACGAGCAGCATCGCTTCGGGGTCATGCAGCGCGCCAAGTTCCGCTCGAAGGGCCACGCCGTCGACACGCTCGTAATGACCGCCACGCCGATTCCGCGAACGCTGGCGCTGACGGCGTACGGCGACCTCACGCTAAGCGTCATCGACCAACTGCCACCCGGCCGCAAGCCCATCGTGACGAAGCAGTTCACCGACAGCGGCCGGGATCACCTCTACCGGTTCGTCGAGAGCCAGCTCAAGAAGGGCCGGCAGACGTACGTCATCTACCCGCTCATCGAGGAGTCGGAGAAGCTCGAGGACATTCAGGCCGCGGTCGATGGGCACGAGCAGTTGTCGCAGCGGTTCGCCGACTGGCGCGTGGGGCTCCTCCACGGGAGGCTGCCTGGCGACGAGAAGTCCGAGATCATGCAGCGATTCCACAGGCACGAGATCGACGTGCTCGTGTCCACCACCGTCATCGAGGTCGGCGTCGATGTGCCGAACGCCAACGTCATGGTGGTCGAGCACGCCGACAGGTTCGGCTTGGCGCAGTTGCACCAGTTGCGAGGCCGCGTCGGCCGCGGCGAGCATGAGTCGTACTGCGCCCTCGTCGGGTGGCCCAAGTCCGACGACGCGCGTCGGCGCCTGGACGTCATGGTCGCCACGACCGACGGATTCGTGATCGCGGAGGAGGATCTGAAGATCCGCGGGCCGGGCGAGATACTGGGGACACGGCAGGCGGGCATGCCCGACCTGAAGCTCGCGAGCCTGATAACGGACAGCCGCGTGCTCGAAGCCGCGCGCGAGGACGCGAGCGCCCTAATCCAAGCGGACCCAACGCTGGCGGACACGACGCATACGTTGTTGCGAGAGACGGTGCTCCGCGCCTGGGGCGGAAAACTGCGACTCGCCTCTGTCGGCTGAAGAAACACAGGAGATCGCAATGAGGACGTTGCGCCTCGAACAACTGAACCGAGACGTGTCCCGGCTGTGCCTGGGGACGATGGTGTTCACCCGCGCGCCGCGCGAACTCACGTTCGACATGCTGGACCTGTTCGTCGCCAGCGGCGGCAACCTGCTGGACACGGCCGAGGTGTACGGCTCCGAGCCCGCCATCGCTGACTGGCTGGAGGCGCGCGACAACCGGGAGTCTATTGTCATCCTGGACAAGGCTTGCCACGAGCTGGAGGACATAACCGTCGAGGGTATACGACGGGGAATCGCCACGAACCTGGAACGCATCCGCAGCGACTACATCGACATCTGGATGCTGCACCGCGACGACCCGACTAAGCCGGTTGAGGTTGTCGTCGAGACCGCGAACGAGGAGATCGACGCGGGACGTATCAGAGCGTACGGCGGGTCGAATTGGTCGACGCAGCGATTGCAGGAAACCAACGAATACGCCGAGGCGCGCGGGTTGGTCGGCATGATTGGGTCCAGCGAGCACCTCAGCCTGGCGACCCCCAACGAGGAACGGTGGTCCGGCGTGCGCTGGATCGCCGCGGACGATCTGGAGTGGCGCGAATCGAGCGGGTTCCCGTTGTTTCCCTGGTCCTCACAGGCGGGCGGATTCTTCACCGGCCGATTTCGACCCGACGACCACTCCGACGCCGAGATGGTCCGCATCTACTACTCCGACGATAACTTCGCGCGGCTCGCGCGGGCGGAAGAACTCGCAGGCGAACGCGGCGCGAGCTCCATTCAGATAGCGCTCGCCTACGTGCTGGCGCAGTCATTCCCGACTTTCCCGCTCATCGGGCCGGCGAGCATGCCGGAACTTGAGGTGTGCATCGAGGCCGAGAAGATCGACCTGAGCGAAGCGGAAACGCAGTGGCTGGCGATGCGGACGGACACGCGCAGCTAGTCGGCGGCTTCGAGGTGGCGCACGGCGTGACTCGGAATCGCGGCGCTCCGCAACGAGAACATCGACGCCATCGCAGCGAGACGCTCGCGGTCGCGGTCGTCGCGTAGGTCCAGCGATTTCATGCTCAGCGTTGCATCGTGCAGCAGCTTTGCGAGTAGCCGGCGCGAGACCTCATCGAGGGCGGCGATCTCGGCGTCGCTGGCGTCGGCGGCGGCGCGCGTCATCTCGAGCATTCGGGTCTTCTCGAACGTCAGACGGAAGTCCTTCACCATCTGCGTCAATGGGCGCGAGCAGTGCCAGGACGCCAGGGCGTGTACCTCGCGTCGGACCATGGCGTCAGCGATCGGGGCCTGCGCGCGTCGTCGCGCGAGCCCTTCCTCGATCTTCCGCTTCAGGTCGTCGATCGCGTGGAGCGTCACGCCCGGCAGATCGCCGACATCGGCGGCAATGTTCCGAGGATGCGCGAGGTCGACCATGGCGATGCGGCGGCTGACGCCATGCCCTGTCTCGCGGGTAACCAGGGGCGTGGGACACGCGGTCGCCGTCACGAGGGCGTCCGCATCGGCGAGGGCGTACGGGAGCTGATCGATGTGCAGCGGCTCCGCGGCGTACCGCGCCGCGAACTGTTCCGCGCGTTCCAGCGTGCGACTCACGACCGAGAGCCGCGCGAGGCCGGCCGACGAGAGGTACTTGACGACCTGCGCCGCGATTTCACCGGTCCCGAGCAACACCGCGTGTTTACCGGACAGCGTACCGAGTTCCGCGAGGAGCGTCTGATGTGCCGCGGACGCCAACGACACCGACCCGGCGCCGATATCCGTCTCGGTCCTGACGCGCTTGGCGACCCGGAAGCAGCGCTGGAACACCTCGTTGAAGAACGCGCCGGTGCTGCCCACTTCGCGCGCCATGTCCCACGCCTCGCGCACCTGCCCGAGTATCTCCGGCTCGCCGAGCACCATCGAGTCGAGCCCGGCCGCGACGCGTAGAAGGTGTTCCACCGCGTCGCCGTAGCCGGCTTCGTACCAGTGCTCCTCGTCCACGTCTTCCGACCCGGGGATCAACTCCGCGATCACTTCACGGGTGACTGAGGCGAGTCGATCCGGCCCGGCTCCGGCGACGTAGAACTCCGTGCGGTTGCAGGTCGCGAGAATGACGGCCTCGGGTATGCCCGCCGTGGAGAGCGCCGACAGGACACGACGCTTCGTGTCGGCAGTAAGGGCCAGCTTTTCCCGCATCGCGGCGGGAGCCGTCTTGTGGTTCAGTCCGCGCAGATAACAGTGCATGGGGCATCATCCAGAACCACCCTATTAATAGACGCCCGAGCGGCGGCCCGCAAGGTCACACGGTGTCGGACTTGCGCAGAATCACGAACCGCGTGTCGTCGGAGTAGACGAGCTCGTACCCGTGCTCTCCCGCGATCCACGTGAACGTCCTGGCCGAGTAGAACACGACGTGCGACGGCATGTTCAGGTACCACCATGTCGAGAAGTCGCAACCCTCGCCGTGGAGCAGCGTCATGACGGCCAGATAGCCGCCGGGGCGGACAAGCCGACCGACGTTGACCAACTCGGCCGCGGGATCGGTGAAGTGCTCGAACACCTCGGTGGAGATGACGCAGTCGTACGTGCGGTCGAGGTCCGCGGCGGGGAAGAAAAGCGGGTCGTACCCGACGGCCTCGTACCCTCGCCGTCGCAGGAGTTCGACGAGCACCGGGCCCGGGCCGCACCCGAAGTCCAACACCGACGAGATGCCTTCGCACTGTTCCTCCACCGTGGCGATCTTCTCCTCGAACATGCGGACGTAGCCTTCGCATTCCATCGTGTTGTCGTGGAGAAGGTACTCGGCGCGGGCCTCGGTGTGCGTGACATGATGTCGGGGGTGCAGGAAGGCGAGATCGCACACGCCACACAGAAACGCCTCGCGCTCGCGGTGCATCGCGACGAGTTCCGAGGCGGCACGGCAGAGCGGACAGCGCATAGTCGGGCCTGTGGTTGGCTGGATACGCCACAGTACTCGGCCGGACGGCCGCCCGCAACGGCCCCGTGACCGACGCAACGCACATGGCGGCCTCGCTACCTGCGCTCCGCTGGCTTTGCGTCGGGCGCGATCTTCATCAGGCCGAAGTTCTCCTCCCCCATTGAGCCGGCGGTGTCGGAGTCGGTGAACACGACGTAGCCGCCGTCGCGTGTGAGGGCGATGTACTCCCCGGCGTTGTTGCCGTCAAGATCGCCGTACAGCCCCTGCCACAGCACGTCGCCGTTGGCGTCGGTTCGGACCAGATAGGCCAGCCACAGGTCCGACGGCCCGAACGGATGCCCGGCGGCGGAATACCGGTACTCATCCCCCGTGCCCCCTATGACTACGAACCCGCCGTCGGGAGTTTCCTTCAGGCCGTAGCTCTCATCGTGAATGTATCGCGCGTCGTACCCCCTGGGTTGGCCGTAGGCCCGATGCCATTGCTCCTCGCCATCCGCCCCGACCTTCAGGAGGAGGAAGTCCCAGTTCACCACGCCGTATGAGCGCGTGTGGCCGCCGAACACGTAGCCTCCGTCCGAGGTCACGGCGAAGTCGAACACCTGGTCGTTGTCGTCCCCGCCGTAGGTCTGCGTGGACAGGACATTGCCATCGTCGTCGGTCAGTATGAGGCACACCTGCTGATGGTGGCGGTCGGCCTCTTCGACCCACACGTTGGCGCCGATGGCGAATCCGCCCGGGGTTTCTTCCACCCGCATACCGTGCGGCGCAGGAAGCGTGCGCTCCCACACTAGGGCGCCGTCTGCGTCCGTCTTGAGCAGGGATCCTTCACCGTCGTCGGAGATGAACAGGTACCCCCTCTCCTCGCTGCCGACGTACCCCGTGGCGACTATTCCGCCGTCACCGGTGGTGTCGATCCCCCGGAGCGAGCCCGATCCGGGCGCGGGGTACGTGTTCTCCCAGACGATGTCCCCGTTGACTGCGAACCTCACCAGCGCCCGTTCCTGGCGCCCGCCCATCGTCCGCGACCCGGCTACCACGAAGCCATCCGTCGTCTCGACAACGATCGTTCCGTAGTCGTGCTCGCCGCTGGCGCCGATTACCTTCTGCCACTCCTCGCGGCCGTCGGCGTCGGTCTTGACGACGAGCATGTCGGACGCCTCGCCATCTTCCGCTGTCTGACCCGTCATGATGTAGCCACCATCGCGTGTCTGCGCGCCGTAATGGACGTGGTCGCCGCGCGCGGTACCGTGCCCCTTGTGCCACTCCATATCGGGCGCGGCGCCGGCGAGTGGGTCGGCGGCGCCGGCGAGCGCGCAGAACAACAGGCCGACGGTCACTCCGCACATGTGGGATATCCGCATCGCGCTCCGTCCTCCGTGGGTCAATGGCGTCTCGGCCGAAGATGTCGTCGGAAGAACTCCCGCACGGGCGTCATCACACGCTCGGGGTAGTCTGGACCGAAGCCATGGCCAAGCCCCTCCAGCACGATCAGTTCAGATTCGACGCCGGCGCATGTCAGGGCATCGTGCAGTATCCTGCTCTGCGACGGCAGCACGAGGTCGTCGTCGGCGCCGTGCATGATGAGGAACGGAGGGCAGTCTGCGGTGACGTACGTCGCGGGATTGGCGGTCGCGACGCGGTCGGGATGCTTGCGGATCGGGCCGCCGATCAGCCGTGACTCGGGCGAGTCCGGGGCGTCGTGGTCGATGGCGCCGGGCCGGTCGTTCATGCGCAGGAAGTCCGTGGGCCCGAACCAGTCGCACACCGCCATGACCCGACCTGCGTGGGCCGTCGCCTTCGTGTGTCGGCGCTCGGGCAGGGCGTTCTTCGCCGTCCCAAGTAGCGCGGCGAGGTGGCCGCCGGCAGAAGCTCCCCACGCGCCGATGTATCCGCGTCGGATGTTGTACAGATGCGAGACGGGTCTCAGCCACCGTATAGGCCTTCGGCAGTCGTGCACCTGTGCAGGGAAGGCCGCCTCGTCGCTCAGCCGATACTCCACGCTCGCAATCGCGAACCCGTCATCCAGAAGTTGCAGCGCCGCGCCGCAGTCCGTCCGGTCGCCGCCCATCCACCCGCCACCATGGATCCACACGATTACCGGAGTCGGCTTGCCCTGCGCATGCCAATACAGATCGACGGCCGCCCGACCGTCGAATCCGACGGGGATGTCACGCATGACCTCGACGCCGTGCGGGATCAATGGTTCAGGCTCCAGTCGTAGTCCGTGTATTCCGTTCGGATGGGTAACTACTCAGCCACAGGAGCGGCAGGGATGAAGGGGTTCCCGAGCAAGGCATCTTGAATGGCGTCGAGGACGGCGTG
>NYZG01000250.1 GCA_002687025.1 Candidatus Poribacteria bacterium | reverse complement strand
TGTAGCCACGCGAGATTCCTCGTCGCGATGCTCCGTCGGAATGACACACTGTGGCGCGTGGGGACGCCCAATACCATCACGTGTTAAGAACACCGAGGAGAGGGTATCCTCAGCTCGGGATGGCAGTGCCGTACGAGACGCAGGAACGGCGGGCGCGATCGCGCATATTTCGGTTCTCAGGGGTGGGGCGCCTTCGAGCACACTTCCCATGGGCGCCGCGCCACCTTGTCGTCCTTCTGGCGGCTGGGTATGGTGTAGTGGTGGCGCGGGTGCCCAAGCGCGCGACTTGACATACATTCCCGATGTCGCGCCGCGACGCCCGACGCGTGACAGGAATTCGCCGCGGGTTAAACATATCCCGCCGAGGCCGCGTCTTTAACGAGTGGACGCGGCTTGTCCGGGGGTTCGGATTCCGTGAAAGATGCCGACCACTTTCTGGTCGAACAGTTCCAGTCTGGGGACCAGGGCGCTTTTGATGTGCTCGTCGAGAGGCACTACAAGCGGGTGTACGACTACGCCTACTACTTCACCCACAGCGTCGAGGACGCGTACGACATCACGCAGGATGTTTTCTATCGAGCATTTCGGTCGCTGCACCGCTTCAAGGGCGATTCGAGCTTCTTCACGTGGGTCTACCGGATCGCGACGAACGCCTGCATCGACCATCGGCGACGGCGTCGAACTTACCAGAACATTGAGTTGACCGAGGCCGTTATACATCAGGAAGACGTCAGGACGCTGAGGACGCCCGAGCGACTGCCCGACGAGAACGCGTACAACTCCGAGATCGGCGTGCATATCAAGGAGGCGGTGCGCCAGCTGCCCGAAAAGCAGCGCCAGGTGTTCGTGTTGAGACATTTCGAGGGCCTCGCACTGCAGGAAATCGCGGACATCCTGGGACGCGGCCTGGGAACCGTCAAGGCGCATCTGTTCCACGCGACGCGGAAGATGCGGCACTTCCTGACACCGTATATCGAGGAGTCACACGTTGCGGGGGAGTGGCCGGTCGAGGAGGAGAGCGGACGAACATGAGCGCTAAACGCTGTCGCTTCGAGCGACTCATACCGCCGTACCTCGAGGGCACGCTGTCGGACCGCAGGCGCCGATGGTTCGAGAACAACCTCCGCAGCTCAGCGACGTGCCGCCGTGAGGTCGATGTGTATCGCCGAATGCGCGAGGAAGTCGCCAGCGTGGGCGTCGACTACCCGGACCCGTACGCGTGGGAAAGTTTCTCCGCGGCGCTCCGCAGGCGCATTGAGGAGGATGCTCCCAGCGCCGCGCCGCGCCGTGGCCCGTGGACGGCCCGGGGCTTTGACGTCGCCGCCGGCGCCGTGGGCGGCGCCGTATGCGGCACGATATGCGCCTTCGCGGTCGTGTTCTTCGGGCTATCGTCGGGCCTCTTGCCGACGGGGGGCGAGCCCATCGAGCAAGCGGATATTGCACGTGTACTGCTCGAGGACGCCGATGTCCTGACCGCCGAAGCCTTCGGGCCGGGAGGAACGGAATACGTCGTCGAACTCGTCACCTTCGACGAGGACGATCAGCCCGTCCAACTCACAACAACGATCAGCGCCGAGCAGTGGCAGCGTCTGCTTCGCGCGGACGCGGCGACGCTCGTACAGGAGAGCCCGGACGACTGGGCCGACAGCACGCCGGCCCTGGACGCTGAGCGCACGCCGATCGAGCTCTATGGCGACGCCTCGGTGTTCTTCGTATCCAGCGCAGTCAATCGGTGATCGGGAGCGGACAAATGCGGAATCGCCTAGGCAAGTATTGGTTGCTCTTCTGGGTCACCTTTGGGGTGGTTATCATCGCCTCCGGCGCGTTCATCGCGCAGGCTGGGCGTGACGACTCGCCGCCATCCGCAGACACCAGAGCGGCAAGGAATCCTGACCCGATCCTGAACCTTTCCGACGACGAGTTGAGCGAGGTGGTGCAGGTGCTCAACCTGTACACCCTGGAAAAGGAGCTCGAACTCACCGACGATCAGTTGGTGAGGGTGCTCCCGAAGTGGCGCAGGCTCCTCGAAATGCGCCGTGAGTTCTGGCGCGACAGGCGCTCGCGGTTGGACGGCCTCCGCGAGCAAGTCGCGGTGTATAAGGAAGAGCAGTCCGACCGGGACGAGGAGGTCCTCGGTCTCGCCGTCGACAACTTCCGGCGCGAGGACGACACGTTCTGGGCCGGCTATCGGAAGATTGAGGTCGAACTGCTCGCCGACCTCGCGCCTCCGCAGAAGATCCAATACCTCCTCATCGATTCCGAGCAAGGCCGACGCACGTCGCGCCTCGTGAAGACGTTGAGGCGTATCAATCGTCCGCCGCAGCCCGAGCTCATCCGCGAGGCGCACGCCGACAAAGACTCTCAGCAGAAAACCGTAGCGACCTCGGGCCGCTAGCCCGCATCCTCCCGAAGCAGCATGCGCACGTAGTCCGTCGCCTGCTCGGGCGTCGTGATGTCGCCGTCGGTCCACGCTTCATCGACACGGCGTAACAGCCGCCCGACGACGGGCCCGGGGACCACCCCGAACACCCGCACAATGTCGCCGCCCGTGATGAGTGGCGCGCGAGTCTCCGCGGCGTGTTCTTCCCCGTCGCAGAACTCCACGATAGTTACGAGCGTGCGCGCCGTCCGTTGACGCTGCCTCTCCGTCCGCGCCGGGCCACGCGACGCCTCCATATCGGCCCACGAGTGCGCCACGACCCCCATCCAGTGCTCCCCAACACGACGCAGTAGCCGGCGCAGCGCGCGAGTAGACGGCTGCCCGCCCGAGGAAAGGTGCATCGTCCTCAAATGCTCCGCCACGAGCAGCGTGACGATCGCCCGAGCCTTCCTGCTCATCATGAGTCGGCCGGCGACCCGCCCCGCGATCTCCGCCCCTTCCTTCTCATGGCCGATGAACCGCACGCGGCCCGTCTCGTCCACGGAGCGCGTCGCGGGCTTCGCAACGTCATGTAGCAGCAGCGCGAACTTTAGAAGCGCCACCATCGGGATGCCCTGGCCTCGGTTCCGGGCCAGGTACGTGCCCATACCCTCCTCCAGCGCGGAGAGCGGCGCGGGGACAGGGCCACGCTCAAAGCGGTCGAGCGCGTCCAGGGTGTGTTCCCACACGTCTAGGTGGTGGAACCGGTTCTGCGGAGCTCCCTTCATCGGGGCGATCTCCGGCAGCAGCGCGTCGAGGAGGCCCGCGCCGTCCATCCCGCGCAGCGCCGCATACGACCGGGGAGCGGCGAGCAGCTTGAAGAACTCCTCTCGGATGCGCTCCCACGCGACGCCCGTGACTTCCGGCGCCCGCTCCCGGATGGCCCGCAGCGTCGCCTCCTCAACACGCAACCCGTGCGTCGCTATGAACCGGAAGGCGCGCAGCATCCGCAACGGGTCGTCTACGAGGCTACGCGGCGAGCATTGCCGCAGACGCCGCAGCCGCAGATCGCGCCGCCCGCCACACGGGTCGACGAGGCGCCTCGCCAAATCGCCAGCGAACGCCTCCAGCGGCGCCGCGATGGCGTTCACGGTGAAATCACGAAGGCGCAGGTCTTCTTCCAGCGACGCGCCGCGGAAACACGCGGCGTCGACGACCATGCCGTCGTCGAATGTGACACGCCGCGTCGGCGGCGTCTCGTGCAGGGAGATGGCGTACCGCCCCTGTGCCACGGCCCACTCCTGCACGACGTCCATGCCTCCGGCTGGAATGGCGATGTCGAAGTCGTCCACCGGGCGACCCATGAGCGCATCACGGATCGCGCCTCCAACGAGGAACGCGCGCACGCCCCCGTCGACCAGACGCGCCGAAAGGGACTCCAGACGCGCGCGCGCTTCTGGATGCATCGTCAGCGCTGTGGCGTTCGTGATCAAACGTCCAGCTCCATGCCCCCGGCGCTGTGCACGAACACCACGGTGTGCAGCCCTTCGGACAGCGTCTCCATCGTCTCCGTGAACGGCCGGCCGGCGCCGGTCATGGGCGAAAACCCGATGAAGGTTATCGCGGCGTCCCTGGAGGTCTCGCGGATCGCGTCGGGCACGTTCTCCGCTACTACGACCTCCGCCACGGCCTCGATGCGCGCCGCTTCGGCGAGTTCCACGAGATGTCGTCTCGCCTGCTCTCGTCCGCTGTCCGCGCCGATAACGCGGAGCAGCCGAATGGGCCGCCCGCGCCATTCGGCGTTCAGGCTCAGCAGATGCGCGAGCAGCATCATGAGCGACCCGTTCCCTGCCCCTCGCCACCATACATCGATCGTCCCGACGGGGTCCTCCCAAGCGTCGGCGACATGCTCGTCGCAGCGCACTGCGAGAAGGCTGCGCCCCATGCGTACCACCTCGCGGCACGAGTCGACGAACGTCTGCCGACGCGCCTCGTCGTCGGAGGGGTCCCAGCCGATGAGCGCCGTGTTCGGTCTCAGCCCGCCCAGCCCGTGGCATTGTAACAGCGCTCGGATGCCTTCCACCGCGTCGTGTGCGACCACGACGACAGAAAACGCCGGAATGCGCGCCGCGCGTAGGAATCGCCGGAGCGCCCGACGTTGCGAGTCCTGCCGCTGCAGAAGCGCGTCGCTCGACCCGATCATCAGACGCCCGACGCTGAGCGTGCCCCGTCCTCCAGTAAGCCACTGCGCGTACACCGCAAGCCGCGCGTTCTCCCACGCCTCGGCCCGAAGCGCGAGGATCGTTGGACGCCAGTTCTTCGGGTGGTACTGCTCGTCTTCCAGCCGCAGCAAGTTCCGTCGCGCGCGGTCGTACATGCTCCCGCTGTTGACATCTCCCCAGTGCGTCCTGATCTGGCGCCGCTTCAGGAGACGATGGATGGTCGCCATCACCGCGACCGAGCCCAGCGCCCACAGCGGATCGACGAGGAACATCACCGCCGCGCACCCGAGGGCGCCCAGCAGCGACAGCGACCAGTGCGCGAGGCGGAACCGAGGCCGATAGCTCGGGTTCCCGGTGATCGCCTCGCTGAAGGTGGCGAAGTTCAGCATCCCGTAGGTGATGAGGAAGAACATCGTGATGATCGGCGCGAGCGCGTTCAGGTCGCCCGCCATCACCGCCACCTGCGCGATGACGAACGTCAGCACGATGGCGTAGCGCGGCTCGTCGGCGGCGCCGCTGCCCTTTGCGAACACGCGCGTCCACCTCAGCACGTCGTCCCGCGCGAACGCCTGGAGGATGCGCGGAGCCCCCATCATGCTCCCGAGAGCCGACGAGAGCGTAGCGGCGAGCACCCCCGCCGTGATGAGCACGGGCCACTGAGAAAGACGCGCCAGCGCCTGCCCATCCGCCCGCAGGTCGAGCAGGCTCGTCGCGCCCGCCAGGCACAGGATGAGGGTACCGTAGATCAGCCCGGTAACGCCGATCGCCGCGAGCGTGCCGCGAGGAATCGAGCGGGCGGGCTCTCGAAGGTCCCCCGAGAGATTCGCCCCCGCCATGATCCCGGTCACGGCGGGAAAGAAGATGGCGAACACCGTGAAGAAGCTCTGGCCGTCCGTGTATGCGGGGGACATGTTCCCGCTAAGCGTCGCCACGTCCATCGCGGGCGCGGCGCCGATGAAGAACGACACGAGCGACACGGCCAGCGTCGCCAGGATGCCGTACTGTAGCTTGATCGCCCAGCCCGCGCCGATGAACACGCTCACGAACACAACCGCGTTGACGATGCTCCCCACCTGCCACAACGGCATGCCGATACCCGGAATCGCCGCGACAAGCGCTTCGGAAAACCCGATGACGTACATCGCCACGGAGACCGCCTGCGCCAGGAAGAACACGATCCCGATCGCGCTCCCGAACTCGACGCCCAGGCTACGGCTGATGAGGTAGTACGCCCCGCCGCCCTTCGGGCGCGTGTTCGTCGCGATCGCCGAGAGCGACAGCGCTGTCAGCGTGGTGATCGCCTTGCTGATGAGCACCACGGCGATGGCGTGCCGGACACCCGCCTGCCCGACGCAGTAGCCAAAACGCAAGAACATTATCACGCCGAGAATCGTCAGCGTGCACGGCGTGAACACGCCCTCGAACGTCCCGAAGCGCGACGCGGAAACCGGCGTCGTGGACCGACTGCTGGCCAACTATCGGGTCACAATCGTGGATTGGGCGCGTTGGGCGATGCGAGCGCATGGGTCGACGTGGCCGGACGCTCCGTCAATCTTACTCCCGACGCAGTACGCGCGGAACCCGAGGTGTTGTCTACAGGTGATGCTATTGGTCCGCCGAGGGCGCCTGACCGCTGCCACACCGGCCGCCGGGAACGACGCCGGGCCGTGTAGCCACGCGAGATTCCTCGTCGCGATGCTCCGTCGGAATGACACACTGTGGCGCGTGGG
>NYZG01000249.1 GCA_002687025.1 Candidatus Poribacteria bacterium | reverse complement strand
CCATGTCCACGCCCGACCTCCGCTACGTTGACGTCATGACGCTGGATGGTCGAGACAGGGGGCGCGTGACAGACGGCCTCGGCCCCGATGGCATCTTCCCTGCGTGGACGCCGGACGGCGAGATCTCGTTCGTGTTGGCCCGCGGGACTGGCGATTACCAGGTTGCAGTGACCGGGCTGCGCGGGGGCGACGAGGAGGTGCTCACCGACACCCCCACAGAGAAGACGCACCTGGCGTGGTACAGCTCTCGCTGGTTCCCGGTGCAGGCGCTTGCTGCCCTCCAGCCTAAGCTCTGGGCGCGGCTTAAGCGGTAGGGCGCTCGCCCGGCCGCTCCGCGGCCGTCGGCATCGCTCGTGGCGCTTTCCGATAGTGATGATTACGGGGCCGAAACCCGTCTTGCCACTGGCTTCATCGGTCCCTCGCATTCGACATCCTGTGGATGGCGCTGCACGACAGGCGCGTAGCAGGACCGAATCCGCTGCGACATCGACGACACTTGTGGCGAGTGGCTGCAAGCCGCACCTACTCGGCTCCATGTCCCAGCGGCGGAGCTCGTCCGCGGCCGCTGATGACGCGAAACGCGCACCCGAGCACGGCACAGGGGCGAGCAATGCCCGCCCCTGCCTCGATGCTGTGCGGCGCACGTCGCTATTCGGCGAACTGCGCGTCGAAGGCGATTTCGGAGGGCTTGAAGTCGATCTTCTTGAGGTACGCCGCCGCCTCTGCGGCTCCCGCCTCGCGATCCATGCCGCTGTCTTCCCACTCGACGGAGAGCGGGCCGTCGTAGCCGATCTCGTTGAGCGCGCGGATGATCTCTTCGAAGTCGATGCTGCCGCGGCCGACAGATCGGAAGTCCCAGAACCGGCGTCGGTCACCGAATTCCGTGTGACCGCCGAAGACACCCGCTTCCATCGGCTTCGAGGACCACCACACGTCCTTCATGTGCGCGTGGTAGATGCGGTCGCGGAACTTCTCGATGAACAGGATATAGTCCACGCCCTGGTAGCCGAGGTGGCTCGGGTCGTAGTTGAAGCCGACCGCTTCGCGGTTGTCGACCGCGTCCAGCATGCGCTCGGCGCTGGCGATGTCGAAGGAGATCTCCGTCGGGTGGACCTCATGCGCGAACTTCACACCGACCTCGTCGAACACGTCCCAGACGGGGTTCGTCTTGTCGGCGAAGTCCTGGTAACCGGCGTCGATCTGGTCGGGCAGGTTCGGCGGGAACGAATAGAGAAGCGGCCAGATAGCGCTACCCGTGAAGCCGTTGACGACCGTCACCCCGAGTTTCGCCGCGGCGCGGGCCGTGTCGGCCATCTCCTCGCAGGCGCGCGCCTGCACTCCCGCGGGATTCCCGTCACCCCATATGCGCGGCGGGAGTATCGCCTCGTGGCGGGCGTCGATGTTGTCGCACATCGCCTGCCCTATGAGGTGGTTGCTGATGGCGACGCACGACAGGCCGTTCTTGTTCAGGATATCCCAGCGCGACTGGCAGTAGCCGTCGTCCTCGAGCGCCTTGTCGACCTCGAAATGGTCGCCCCAGCAGGCGAGCTCGATGCCGTCGTACCCGAATTCCTTGGCCTTCGGCGCCAGCTCTTCCAGGGGCAGGTCCGCCCACTGGCCGGTGAACAAAGTGACCGCCCGTGCCATGTGGTTTCTCCAAAGTTCCGCAGCAGAAGCTGTGTGGCGGGCGCATTTCGCGAGGCGCAATCCGGGCGCCCCGACCGCGCCAAAGTCACTGAGAATCTAGCACGCGCACGGCCCACGCACAATGGCATGGCACGCTTGGATTATCCCTGGGACATCGATCGCCCGGGGTCATCGGCGCGTGTGGAGGAACCGCTGACGCGTCTACTGGGCCACCTTTGCGAACGCGATCCTACCGACGCCGGCGCGTTTCGCGCGGTCCATAACCTGCACGATCTGGTCGTGCATCACGTGCCGACCGGACTGGATGGCGAGCATGTCCTTGCGCTCGGGAGCGAGGTTCATGAAGGTCGCGAAGACGCTGTCGAGGTTGACGATCTGGCTGTTCAGCACCATCACACCTTCGCTCTGGCCGGCGGCCGGGTTGGAGATGCGCAAGGTGAGCGTCGGAGTCTTCGTTGGGCCGGGATCCCCGGCCGGAAGCTTCACACGCATGCCCGGCAGTGGCGCGAACGTAGTGGCGAGCATGAAGAAGATGATGAGTAGGAACACGCAGTCGATCATGGGCGTCATGTCGACGTGCGGCGCCCTCCGTTCGCTTCGTTCGACGACGATCTGTTCTTCGTGTGTACGCGCGTGCATATCCTACCCCTCCCAGGCATGACGTGTGCGCCCATCTCCGCTCATCACACCGCGCGAATCTCCGGCGGGACCGGCGACACATGCAGAACGCGGGCGCGGCACGAGCGGTTGACGGGTGTCGTGGGAAGGAGGGAATGGGCGCGAGATGCTACGCAGTATGTTTGGGAGCCGCCCGAAGGCCAGGTCTGGAAAGCCTCCGGGCGATCTGTTGGCAGGTCGCGCGCTAATGAGCGACGGTCATCTCCGCGCCGTCCAAGACCTGCTCCACCGCGGTCAACGCCGCCTTCTCGTGGGCCAGGGCCTTGCGCAGGGCCGATGCGCCCTCCTCCCTGTGCTCCTTGGACGTGCCCGCGCCGTCGGGGCCACCGTGGGTCAGGTGCAGGCCGAACTGCTTCCAGTAGAGGTACGCCGTGCGGAACTCGTTCGCGGCGGCGCTCAGCCGCGTGTCGATGGCATCGGGGAACAGGTCGTCCTCGGCGATCCGGCGGAGGTAGGCCGCGCTCGAGTTGCGGTGACACCACAGCGGGTTGATGTCGTGACACGACCCAAAGTCCTCGAACTGCTCCATGTCAGCGCAGTCGTCGGCGTACCGCTGTATGCCGGCGAGGCCGAACGTGGCGTTGGGGTACTTCTCGAGCAGGTGGGCCGGCGGGTTCTCGCTCCACTCGACGAGGTCACCCAGCACCCGCGCGGCGATCTCCTCACTCGGCTTCGTGGGCACGCGTTCCGTGTGCGACCCCAGCTTGGCGACGCCCCACTCCTCCATGCGCGCGGCCCAGGCGCCGAACTCCTCCCACGTCAGCCACTTGGAGTAGGTGTCCGGGCCGTCTGCGATCGCGTACACGCGTCGGCCTGTGGCATCCTCGGCACCCTCGTACCCCGCGAAGAGGATGTTCTCCCAATCCCACCCTTTGACGGACTTCCCGGCGTCTACCGACGCGACGATCGCGTCCCAGGCTCCCTCGGCGCCGCTAAATGGTGTCCACGCGTATCCGAAGCCGGTGGCGTTGGCGATCCGCTCGTCCATGCCGATGCTCAGGTTGGCGTATTTCGGCTCGAAGCCGCCGGGGTCGTACGCGAACAGCGCTGACGCGCCGGACACAGCGGCGATCTGGTCGTAGTCGATGTCTGCCCAGCCGGCTTCCCGCATCTGTACGAGGTGCAGGCTGAGATAGACGCATGGTTGCAGATAGAACTCCATCGGGGCGTCGCTGTTCGCCGCCACGCCGTGCTGCTCGAAACGGCCGATGAGTTCGTGGAAGATGCCAACCGTGTCGGCGAGCAGTCGCCGTGACTCGCGCGGCGCTGCGGGTGCGGAATCGGCCATCGTAATCTCCTCTGCGTGGGCCGTCGCCGGCAGGATGGCGGGGCAGGAGAGCATGCAGGCAAGCACGGTCGCGCGTACGGGCGGTCGACTCATTGCGCTCCCTTCCGCGGGATTCGCTTCCTCGGGTCGTCGAGTCCTTCCCTTTGGCTACTGGATACGTGCCTGTGCGTCGTGTGGGTACGCTGGCCGCACATCGACAAGTCCACCGTCCGCGGCTGGGGATCCGCGGGCAGCCTTCTGTCTCACGCTCGAGGATGTCCGCTCGGGGACGCCGCTGTTTGTCAGATCTCGCTCGGATTCATCATGGCGCGGCCGGACAGGCTGGCTGAGGACGGCCAGTGCAGGAGGGGCTCGCTCGCGGCCGCCCAACGGCGCAACCGATCGTCGGGATGGCGACGGGCACAGACCGAGCGGGCCATGCGGCCCGCTCAGCCCGAATCGGACAATGTCTCACGCCGACGGCGGTCACATGCCTTTGTAGTCGTCCTCGGAAATGGCGAGCGCGAGGTTGTCGATCTCAGCCTGTTTCGCCCGCTCCATGACGTCCACGACGACGCCATGTTCGGCGTTCTTGTCGGCGCGGATGATGAGAGTCTCGATTTCCTTCTTCTTGAGCAGCAGATAGTTGAACATCGCGTCGAGGTCCGCCATCCGCACGTCGTCTACCGAGACCTGCCCACTCTCGTGGATGTAGATGTTGTAGCGCTTGCGGGCGAATTCCGACCGCGCCTTCGATTCCGGCAGATCCACCGTGAATGGGGGCGGGATCTTCAGGATGTTCGAAATCATGAAGAAGATGAGCAACAGGAACACGCAGTCTACCAACGGCTCCATCGGGAGCTGCGGCATCTTGCTGCCCGACTTCGACTTGGACATTTTCACGCTAGCACTCCTCGCTCGTTGCGTACGCCAGCAGCGCTACTGCACCATCGCGAAGCCGATTTTCACGACCCCCGCGCGCTTAGCGCGATCCATGATCTTGACGATCTGGTCATGCACGACCTGCCTGCCCGCCTGGATGATGAGCATATCCTTGGCTTCGGGCGCGGCGTTCATGAACACGCCAAAGGCGTTGTCCAGGCTGACGATCTCGTTATTGAGGATCATCACACCCTCATCGGAGCCGCCCACCGGATTCGAGATGCGCAGGATCAGCCCCTTCGGCTTCTCTCTGCTGGGCTGACCAGGCGGAGGCAACTTCACCCGTATGCCGGGAAGCGGCGCGAAGGTCGTCGCCAGCATGAAGAAGATGATCAACAGGAACACGCAATCGATCATCGGCGTCATGTCGACGTTCGGGGCCCTGCGGTCACTCCTCTCGGTGACCATTTGCTCTTCGTGCGTATGCGCCTGCATGGACTACTTCTCCCAGGAAGTCGTGCGTGGCGTCGAGGCTATTCCGCCCCGCCGCCACGCGCACATGTCACGCTTACGAAGAACTGTCGCCGCCGAGGACCAGCGCGTTCACGGTGTCGGTGGCCGCGATTTCGATACGGATCGTGTTCGTATTCACGATGTTCTCGAAGATCGCGTAGAAGACCAACGCCGGAGCCGCGATGGAGAGACCGGCCGCTGTCGTATACAGCGCCTCGGAGATACCACCGGCGAGGGCGTTCGGGTCGTTGGTCCCTTCAAGAGCGATGACGGTGAATGCCTTGATCATCCCAAGCACGGTCCCGAGGAGACCGAACAGCGGGGAGACCACGGCGATCATCGACAGCCACGTCAGGTTGCGCTCGAACTCAGGAAGCTCCAACGTTGCGCCTTCCTGCATCGACTCCTGGATCTCGCCCTTGGACGCCTGGCCGCCACTCACGAGCCCCTGGCTGTAACGCAACAGGCCACCCTTGAGGACGTTCGCGATTGGTGTTGCCACCTCCTCGCAGGCCTGGATGGCTTCCATCACGTTGTCCTGGCTCAGGGCGTCGCTGACACGCTGCAGCAGTTCCGTCGTGCCGGCATTGAGCCGGGCGTATACGATCACGCGTTCGATGATGAACGTAACGGCCGCGACCGAGCAGAGCAGCAACGGGATGCCGACCCAACCGAACCGACGGGCGAAGGAGATGAGCGTGGTCTTCTCGCGCATCTTCACATCCGTCGGCGATACGGCGCCCTGGACTACCGTGACGGTGATATCCTGGCGCGGCTTGTAGCCGTCAGCTCCAACCGACAGCACGTACGTGCCGGGCGGCAGGTTGACCACTTCGAAGTCACCCGCTGGGCCCGTTGTGGTCTCTGCCGCTTCGGTCATCCCTGGACCGATATACGCGACCGTGGCGCCGGCGATGCCGGTGCCGCCTTGCTTGATCTGCTTTACCTCGCCTTTGAGGCCTGTTGATGACAGGTCCACGGCGGTCTGCGCGAAGGCTGTAGAACCGATCCATGCCAACGCGAGCATCACGCCTACGGCGGGGAAGAATCTCCGTACCATGCGTTGCCTCCCGGAAGTATTGTCGTGGCGTGGGCGACGGCCGAGACATCCGTCCGGCCGTCGCCCAGATCCAGTCTTAGAAACCAACCATCGCGCGAACGAAGGTCGTGTTACTCTCGACATTCCGCAGAACATCCTTGCGGACGCGGAAGCCTGACAGGACGACGACGTTGAAGCCGGCCCAGAGCCCCTGCTGGATGATCTGCATCTCGAAGATCCGCGTGCGCTGATCCGGGCGATACAGCAACGGCGCATCGTCGATGGCTTCCTCGCCGCGAGCGGTGAGGTAGCGGCCGTAATCATCGTCCTTGTTCACGAACTTCCGGTACTGGAAGCCCGCGAGGATCTTCACGCGCTGGGTGAACTGATAGTCGAGGCGTATGCCTTCGACGATCTCGCGGCTGTTACGATTGAAGCGCAGGTATTCGAGGCTCTCCGCGGCGTTGGGATCCACTGCGAGTGGGTTCAGCGCGTAGCGCGTCCCCTTGTCGAAGTCACGGATCTTGGTGCGCGCGCGGAACAGCTCGTCCTTACTCCGGTCGTTGGACAGCTCGAAGATGTACTTGTAGAGCGGGGTGACGACGAGGTCCTCACCGATCTTCTCGACGAAGGCGCCGATACCCGCGACATCCTTGAGGGGGATCTCGTAACGCGCCTTGAAGATCGCCAACTGGCGGCGAATGCTCTTGCCATCTTCCGGCGGCAGGAGCCCACCTTCCTCGTCCCGGGGACGGCTGACGCCGTAACGTCGGCCTTCCCAGTTCTCCACGTCGAACAGGAGGTTCGGGTCGGGGTAGAACGGGTAGTTGCGGAGATCACCACTGACGTCAACCTGCTCGATCGGCACCATCAGGTCGATGCGCTCGTCGAGGTCTTCGGTCGTGGGATCGTCGGGGAAGATGACGCGCTCTTCACTCGGCGGGTTCTGCTTGCCCAAGGTCAGGAGATACTTCATCTCGACCGTGAGAGCGTTGATCGCGTTGTAGAGGAGCTGCACCGTCGTCGTGTTCTCGTTCGCATTGAAGAAGTCGAGCTTGTCCGCGGTGGCAATCTCTTCCAACTCACCGATGCGCAACGTGATGGCATAGTCGGGGATGTCATCCTCAACGATGCGGAGACGGTTCTGTAGTCGTAGGGTTCCCAACTCCGCAACGTCACGCTGGAAGTCGAACTGGAGGTACTTCGAATCATTACGCCGCGCGCTGGACACCTCGGACTCATTCAGCCAGCCGAAGCCGAGCGTCATGTTGTCGTAGATGTCCCACTGGGCGTTGAGGTGGTACCCCTCGCGGTCGATCCCGAACTCGTAGTCCGGCTCGAAATCGTCTTCCAACGAGTCGATGACGCCGTTGTTATCCAGGTCGACGAGGTCATCGAAGATGGGCGGATCGGCGTCGAAGATCAGGAAGTCTTCCTGGAAGTCCAGGATGCCGTTCTGATCGCGGTCGTCCGCCTGTGGGAGGACGCCGTCGAAGTCGTCGTGATCCGGCCAGTCGTCGTTGTCGTCGTCGTCCTCGATGAGGAAGTAGTTGCCCTCGTCGAGATTCGGGTTGCTGTCCGTCGACTCGGGCGTGCGACGGATTGTGTACGGCTCGTCGCGGTCGTTGTTGGACCCCCAGCCCTGGTACGTCGTCGTGTAACCAGGATCGACGTGGTAGAACGACTCCTCGAAGAGGACGCGTCCGAGGCGGTGCTTCAACTGTACGAACCACGCGGTTTCGGAGGAGTCGTTGTCCGGGCCGCCCGGCTGGAACTGGAATTCCTCGCCGTCGTTCGCGGAGAACGTCCGCCCATCGGAGAGCGTATCGACGAGGAAGTCGGCGGTGCCCGTCTCCGCGGAGTCGGACTCAGCCAGCGACCAGTCGATCCTGTTCTTCGAGACCGTGGGGTACTGCTTGTACTTGTTGTTGATGGAATACTGGGCGCGGATCAGGACGTTCCCGATCGTCCCTTCGAGGTCGACGCCAACCATCGTCGCCGCCCGCGCGGCGCCATACTGGATGGACTCGAGAACCCGTGGGTCCCAGTCGTCGGGGTCGCTACGGTCGAGGTCGAGATCCTGCTGGCCGATGTTCCCCGGGGCCTGAATCACGTCACGGTAAGGCATCGTGATGAGGCCGCTTTCGTTCATCCCGAGCAGCGGGCCTTCTTCGTCACCGATCATGCCGGACGTGTAGCCGTTGACGACGATGTTGTAGTCACCAGCGACCTCGATGTTCTTGAACTCGACGCTGATCACCGTTGCCGGGTTGATCATGTCCAGACCCGTCTGCGCCTTGGCGCCGTCGGGCAGGTCGCGCAGGTCGAGCTTATAGAAGAATCCGTCGAAGCCGTTTGCGACTCGCCAGCCATTGAGGAACGGATAGGCGTCGTTGAAGTCGCCAACGTTCCGCTGAATCGCGGGGTTGTCACTCGGCAACGCGAGCGACCACGTCGGGTCGGGCGCTTCGCCGTTGTTCAGGAAGTCACCGGTCATCAGGCTGTCGTTCATGTCCTGAGCGGAGACGGTCCAGGTCAGCGGCGTGCCTTCTTCGGTTGGAATCTCCTCGAAGATCACTTCGGGGACTTCCAGCGGCTCGCCCGTCGCGGGGTCTTCCAGGATGTCGATTCGCTCGAACTTGCGCTCCTGGTACCGGACGACGACTTCCATCTGCTTGAAGGCGGCTCCAACGCGGCCGTCTTCGGGGGAGTCGTCGCGGAAGGTCATAATGACGACTTCCGGCGGCGTGTTCGCGACCGTCCCGAAGAACGGGTTGTCCACGCGCTGCTGGTTCTCATG
>NYZG01000248.1 GCA_002687025.1 Candidatus Poribacteria bacterium | reverse complement strand
TGTGGATCGCGGCGCACGTCTCGGCGGATCGGGCCTCCACGCCCGCCGATCCGGCCCTTCCGAGAGCGCGGCCGGGTCGAAAGGACATTGTCGCCGGGCTCCGAAGCCAACGCGCCCAGCACTCGCGCCAGGTGGAGGCGGAGGCCGCACGCGCAAAGATGCCGGTCGAGATGGCGGCCGAGCGCACCCGCGCGATTGCGGCGCCACTGCAGGACGGCGCGACCCCCACCAACGACCTACCGGGCGAGTTGCGCGACATAGAGGCCACCACATACACCCTCGCGGTAGCGGCGCGGATAGGGCCGTATATCGCGCGAAAGGGCTTCTTTCCGGTGACGTTGACGGGCCTCCTCGGCGAGCGAGGGGCGACCGGCGCGATCCGCGCGCAGCCGGGAGAACGCGCGCCCGTGGAAGTGGGCGACGTCCCTGCCCACGTGCAATACGGCGTCATCGACGGGACGCCCGTCCGGCAATCCATCGTCCTGTCCGACGTCCCCGCCGTGCGCGTGCTGCCCACCGAGTGGACGCGCTCCCGCCGGCTGGTGGCGAATCCCGGCCGGACGACCGCGGCCGCGTTCGTCGGCAGGGGGATCGTGACGGCAGGCATCTACGGATGGCTTCATGCGTGGGATCCTGATACGCGCCTCGACATGCGCTCGAGCGAGAGCGCGGGCGACGCCTTTGCTCTGGTCGCGAGCGCCGATGGTTCGCGGTGGGCGACCGCGCGACGGAATGCGGTGATGCTGTGGGACGGGGAGACCGGCCAACACCTCCGGACGTTCCCCTCGCGGGCCAAGGTGGCCGGGGGGTTGGCGCTCAGCGCCGACGGCAGCCTGCTGGCGTTCCGAGGAGACGCGTTTGCCGCGACGGTGTTCGATGCCGACACCGGCGACACAGTCGCTGCCTACCGCGAGACCGCGCGGACGGCGGGCGGCGTGGCCCTCAGCCCCGATGGGACGCTGCTCGCCGCCGCGAAGGCCGACGGCACGGTGGGCGTGTGGGACATCGCGGCCGCGACACGCCTGCGTCTGCTCACCGGGCACGAGGGCCGTGTCCGCGCGATCGTCTTCACGTCGGACGCCAAGCGCCTCATCACGGGGTCAGAAGACGGCACGATACGCGTGTGGGACGCCACGACCGGCGCCGAAGCCTCCGTGCTCCGCGGCCACGAGAAGCGCGTGACGATGCTGTCTCTGTCGGCCGATGATCGTCGCGTGCTGTCGCGGTCGGCGGACAAGACGGTGCGGCTGTGGGACGTTGCCTCGGGCGACACCATCTACATACATCAAGACAACACAGGCTTCCCCGGCGCGTCCCTGTCGGCGGACGGCCAACGCGCGGCATTGCTCACTTCCAACCCCGGCCTGCGCGTCGTCGAGGCGGCGTCAGGACGCTCCGACCCGCTGTTCGACGCGGAGCCACGATCCCTACACCACATCGCCGTGACACACGACGGGGCGTTCGTGGCGTGCGCTGGCCTGGGAGAACCCCGCGGATGGTCGACGGCAACCGGCCTGGCGACGGAATGCGAGCGGGTCAGGCCGCCGGGGGACGCGCCGGAAACCGACGGCGCCCTCCGTGTACGCTACGTCGTCAGGGACAGTTGCTTCGTGACGGGTCTCATCGCTACCTTGACGGGAGAGGCGTCCCTTCCGGTCACGCATTCGCTGGCGCTCGGCCGCGCCGAGGACGGGACGCTTCTCGTCTCCGACGCCGCCTCGGGAGCCACGTTGCACGCGTTGCCGGAGGCGCTGGAGGCCCGGGCGGCGCTGTCGGGCGACGGCGCGACCCTGGCCGTCGCGTCCTGGAGCGGAAGCGTCGACGTCTGGCAGCTCGACATTGTCGGGGCGTCGGCAACGCCCCGGCCGTGATCTCCGCGACGCATGGTCGCGCGTCTAGCGCGAATGGGACACGCATGGGCATCCGTCTGACGCGTGCTTTCGCCGCGGCAGCCCTGGTGGCCTCGTGCGTCGTCGCCTCGTGCGCGCCCGAGCCTCGCCGCGATGCCTGGACCCGAATCGGCTCCCTGCCAGCGGAGGGCCACACGGTGGACGCATACACGAGGCGAGCCGGCAGCATTGCGGTGAGTGAAGACGGCTCCCGACTGCTGTGTCACTATCACTCCGGGCCCGTGCGCCTTTGGGACGTGACCCGCGCGGCGCCGTTGCTGGACATCGCGGTGGTGAAGTACTCGCCGCGCGTAGCCCTCACCGGCCGCGGCAGGCTGGTGGTGGCCGTGCACGAGAACGGCGAGGCGGTTGTGTACAGCTCCGCCACGGGCGCGGAGACGCGGCGATTCCAAGCGGGGCGGCCCGCGACGCGACTGCTCCACGCGAGCCCTTCCCTGCCCTGGATCGTGGTGCGCGATGGCGACAACGCGCTAAGGGTGTGGGACGCCGACAGCGGCCTGCTCCAGCACGAGATCGACTGCGGCGACGACCCCGTGGGGTTTCCGTCCCTGGCGGCGGGCGGCAGCCGCCTGGCGGGAGGCACAGCATTCAACGTACGCGTTTGGGATATGGTCACCGGGGAGGAACGCTCTGTCTCGAGCATGGCCACCAATCCGACGCTCAGTCCAGACGGCAGACGACTGCTAGCGGGGCACTTCGTGACGTGTGATGTCGGCGAGCCACCCCGGCCCGGGCCTGAGCTTTGGGATGTCGGGCAGTTCGAGGAGTCGAGCGATCCAGCGTCGGTTCGGGTAGAGGGGTACGGACGGCCGCGCTCGGCGAGATGGCTCGCCGACGGGCGCGTCGTCGGCTTCGGCATCGATGGGCGGGCCGAGATATGGCAAGCCGCCGAGGGGCGTCGGCAGAGGAGGCTCCCCGCGCGCTCGCGAACGGGGGTCAGCGCAGTCGGCGCGAGAGACAGGCGACTGCTGACGTACGACTACGTCGCCGGACTCGCCCGCATATGGGACATCGACTCCGGCCACGAAGTCGCAACGATCCCGGTCGATTCGTCGCACCCACCGCACGTCGCGGTCTATTCTGACGACGGCTCCACCATCGCCTTTTCGGACGACAGCCACGAGGTCGAGATCTGGCGCGCCGTAGATGACGAAGCCGATCACTGATCGACGGCGAACCGACGGGAGAACGCGCATGACGCCCCGACGATACGCGATTTTCGCGCGGCCTGTGGCGTGCGTGGTGACGACGCTGTGCCTGTGCGTCGGCGCCCACGGCGACGAGCTCGGCGACGCCCTGTCGCGCGCACAGGAGCTGGAGGTGGCCGTCGAGGCGGCGACAGCCTCGGCCGATGCCGCGTACACGTCCGCCGCGGCGCGCATCACCGCGCAACACGCGCAGCGCGCCGCGACCGCGGAGGCCGAGCTCAGGGAACGTCACGGCGCGGACGGATCGCCCCGGGGCGAGTTCGAGTCGCAGACGGATTACGCCGCCCGCATCGCCCAGTACAGGCAAGGCGTCCCCGCCTTCGTGGCCGAGTGGACGCCGGAACGCGAGCGGCTCGAGAAGGCCCGGGACGACGCTCTCACCGAAGCGCGCGAGGACAGCAGTCGTGCCGCGCAGGCGCCGGAACTCCAGGACGAACTGCGCGCGATTGAGGCGAGGGCGTATCGTGTGGACGTGGACACGCGCATTGGGCCGTACCGCCTGGAGGACGGCGCGTTCCCGTTGGCCCTGAGCCATGACCGATGGGCCGTGCCAGCGGACGCGGCCCTGCCCATGCCGCTTGAGGACGCCGAGGCGGCCCGAGCGGACCTCGGCCCAGCCACTGCGGAATACCGCATCGAGAACGGACACGTCATTCGGAACGCGATACGGATCGGCGACGGCCACCTCGTCCATCCCGCCCAGTGGCGCCGCGTCCACCGGCTGCCGGGACACGCCGGCCCGACGACCGGGGTGATCTTCGTCAACGGCAACCGCCGCGTGCTGACCTCAGGCGCAGACGGCCGCCTGGTGCTCTGGGACACGGCCAACGGGCAGCGTCTGCGCGACATAGACGCGCACGAGCGCGCCGTGAAGTTCCTGGTGGCGGCGCCCGCATGGGGCAGTCGACATGTGGCCTCCGCCACGGATCGCGAGATAAAGCTGTGGGATGTGCGCACGCTGGCCCCGTTCCGCACGATCGACGGCGCGAGCCTGCTGCCGCCGCCCGCGCAGGTGCGGGCCACAGACGGCGGCTCGAGCGAGGGGGAAGACGGTTCGCCCGCGCGCAACGCCACGGCCCCGATGATCTCCGCGCTGGCTCTGAGTTCCGATTCGGGCCGATTGGCCTACGCCGTCCGTCGACCCGAACCGCGAGTGGTGCTGCGCGGCGCCGAGGGCGAGGCGGCGACATCCGTCGTCGTCGGCTTGGGCGCCGTCGTGCAGTCGCTGGCGTTCTCCCCGGTCGGGCTGCTTCTGGCGGCGGGTCTGCACGATGGGCGCGTCGTGCTGTGGCAGGTCCACGAACCCGTCGAGGGTCCCGAGGCCGAGGCCATCCGCGCCAAGCCGGCGAAGCTCCCACGCGGCAAGCTGTTCGGTCTCCGGCACGCCTGGCGTCCGTCAGCGCCGCACGACGCGCGCACGATCGACGCGCACGCCGGCCCCGTGGTCTCGATCGCGTTCACGTATGACGGCTCCCGCCTTATCACCGGATCGCACGACAAGACGGCGAAGATATGGGACGTCCAGACGAGCGAACTGATACAGACGTTCGCCAAGGGCCATGCGGACGCGATCACGGCGGTCGGCTCGCATCTCGGCGGGCGTCGCGTGATGACCGCCTCCCGCGACGGCAGCGCGCGGATCTGGAACGCGGAGACGGGCCGAGCGATACGCGGGTATCGCGGTCATGAGGGCCCGATCGTCGCGATGGCGGTTGGTGGCGACCTTCTCACCGCGTCGGAAGACGGCTCGGCCCGGCTGTGGAAGGCCGGCACGGGATGGGAACTGCGCGCCTTCCGGGGCCACACGGTCCCGTCACATCCGGTCGGCCTGAGCCATGATGGCCGCACTATGCTGACCTTCAGCTCCGGCCGCGGGCCGAAGCTGTGGGACCTCGTCACCGGCCAAGCCGAGGATGTCCTTCCTAAGACAGACGGTCGGTGGCGCAACGCTGCCCTGAGCGCCGATGGGCGTCTCGTCGCGCTCGCAGGGAAGGACGAAGGCGTGCGCGTGACGGTGTGGGACATCGTCGCCGGAGAATCTGTCGGCGCGTTCCCGGCGGGAGGGGACCAACTGCGGACGCTCCGATTCGTCGAGGGTGATCGATGGCTCCTTACAGGAACGGCCGCCGGGCCGCTCTCCCTGCGCAGCGTGGAGGATCTTGGCCACGGTCGCACGATCCTGCCCGGCGCCCTCCCCGAGGTCGCTTCGGGGGCCGGCGGGCGCCAGCTCTTGAGTGCCGACGGGTCCACCTCGTGCACCTTCGCCGCGCCGAACGGAGCGCGACTGTGGGACGCGCGGACAGGCGCGAGGAAGGCGGCATGGCAGTGGGGCAATGCGCCCGCGCGCCCGCACACTCTGAATCGTGACGGCTCACGGCTGCTGGGTCACGGGCAAGATCGGCGTGTGCGCCTGTGGAACGCCGACACGGGCGTTCTGTTCGACGCGATCATGGTGGGGACCGAAGGCGGCGCAACGGCATCGTTCAGCCACGACGGCACGCTGCTCGCCACTGGAGCGCAGGTGGCGACCCATCCCGACGGCGAGGCGGCCGAGGACCCGCCGGGCTTCGCCGTGCAGCTGTGGTCGGCGAAGACGGGCCGACTCATACGCCTGTTGCCCGCGCAGGCGAGCTTCGTCTCAGCGATTCGCTTCACCGGCGACGACCAGCGCCTGGTGGTAGCCGCCGGCGACATCGCGCGCGTGTACGAGACGATGACCGGCAGGGAGGCCGCCGCGCTGGAATCCCACGTCGGCCCGTTGCGGAATGCCGCGGTCTCTCACGACGGCAGCACGATCGCCCTATTCACGCGTGGCGGCGTGATCGATGTGTGGCGTCCCGCGCTTTCCGAGGGCGTCAGCACGACGCAGGCCAGCCCCTGAGACGCGGTATTGAGGGCTACACGCCATGGGCGCCGCGCTAGCCGCTTGATGAGAGGGCCTTGTACGCTTCGTGGATGCAGCCACGCTCGCCGCCCACTATGTGCCTCGGGTCCACGGCGTAGCCCATCACCCGCTCCCAGTACGGCTTGTTCGGGCCGGGGACGCAGAAGCGTCGGAACCCCAGGTCCACGGCCAGCGCCTCGACGGCCTCGAAGAGCCGCGTGCCGATGCGGCGGCCTCGGAACGACTCGGCGACGTTCCCGTACAGCCAGAGGAAGAGGCCCGAGTCGAAGAGGAACTCGAACTTGAATTGCGTGTCGCGCCAGATGACGTCAGCGCCGTCGTAATCCGGCGAGAATCCAGCGATCACCAGATCGACATACGCCGGGCAGCCGACGGGGCTCAGGATGTCCAGCGGATCGTCCGCGGCGACGAAGTCCAACCCGACCACCGTCGCGCGGATGCGGTCTGCCAGGTCGCTACACACGGCCACGGGCGCGCGCTGCGCAGCTTCGCGCTCGAGCGAGACGGCCAATCCCGCGACGTACGCGCGAACGGTCGCCCGGCCCGCGGGCGTCTTGCCAGCGGCACACAGCTCGTCGAGACGCTGCGCGGTCTCTTCCTCTTCGGCTAGTTCGGGCAAGGCGTCGAAGTCGTCG
>NYZG01000247.1 GCA_002687025.1 Candidatus Poribacteria bacterium | reverse complement strand
GAAACAGGGACACGCCGTCCTCGACGCCATTCAAGATGCCTTGCTCGGGAACCCCTTCATCCCTGCCGCTCCTGTGGCTGAGTAGTTACCTCGACAACATCACAAACTCCTCTCCACGGTGGCCCTACCCGACGACGGTCTATTTCAGCACCATCATCTTGCGGGCCGCGGAATACCCGCCGGCCTGGATGCGATAGAAGTACACGCCCGAGCTAGCCGCTTCGCCCATGGCGTTGCGGCCGTCCCAATACGCCGCGCTGCCGCGGCTGCGGTAGTAGCCCGCGGGAAGCGACCCGAGATCCAGCAAACGGATCTCCTCCCCAGTGGCGTCGTAGATCGCGATCTGGACTTCGGCGACCTCCGACAGTTGGAACGGAATCCATGTCTCGGGATTGAAGGGATTCGGGAAGTTCGGCAGGGCCGCCGTCGCGTCGGGTCGCCACATCAGCGGGATGTCCAACGTGCGATGGAAGACCGACCGGGCCGAAACGTCGCCCAGATGAATGTCGAGGCTTAGGGGCGTGGACGCGTCCCCGTTCAGCCTGCGGAGGCGGATTTCCGCCAGCGCGTCCGACACCGATGCCCCGACCAACCCTGGCACGTTGACCACGTGAGTGACGCGACCCGGCGTCGCGTTCGTCAGGTGGCTCGCGTTCGCGGGCAGACCCACGGCGTCGAGCCCCAGGACCTCGTAGTCCACGGGCGAGTAGACGAGTGAGAAGTACGCGGTGTCGATGCCCGACACAGACTCTCGCGTATCGACGCTCAGCGTGACCTCCCGGTCGGAGTGGAAGGTCGTCTCGACGGAGACCGACGGCATCACCGCGGCCTGCGGAGCCGCCGGAGTCACCGCGGGCAGCCCGGCGACGAGGCGCTCCGTGGACGTGATGTCGAGGATGTCCGTGGAGCCGTCCTCGTTGGCGTCGGGCGATGACCCGACCGGCGCGGCGTCCAGACCGACGACTATCCGCTCGATCTTCGTGATGTCGACTACGGTCACCTCACCGTCGCCGGTGGCATCCCCCGGCACGGTGCCTACCGTCACCGTCAGTTCGCCGGAGGCGACGTGCGCCTCGATGACCTGTGCATCGACGCGGGACAGCGCGACGCTCGTCAGGCCGATCGTCGCCTCGGCTTCATTGGCGCCCGTTACGTTGAACCGGACGCGGGCGAGCTCGCCCGATCCCGACACCCCGTCCACGCCCGGCAGGTTGAATACCAGGATGGGCGAGGCGGCATCCTCCAGGTTGGGGGTGACGCTCGCTCCTTCCAGCAGCGTGCCGCCAAGCTCCACGCCGTCGTACTCGACGACGCCACTTGGTGGCGAGACGCTGAGCTTAATCGACATGGCGTCCAGGTCGGTGAGCTCATCCTCGACGCGGACAGAGGCCACGAACGATCCGTCCGCCGCGACGCGGGTGGGAGTTGTGAGCGACACGGCGACGCCCGCGCCCGGGCCACCGGGCCCGCCCGCCGGAGTGAAGAACCAGCTCAGGATATCGTGGTTCTCCCACGCGTCCCCGGTCGCCGCGGTGAGGCCGACCCACGCGGCGCCGTCGTCAAGCTGCAGCAACGTCGAGAGATCGACGGCAACGGTCAGGACAGGGGTGACCAGGTCGTCCAGGAACACCTGAAGGGAGCCGGGCGTGTACAGTACGCGCGCGTCGTGCAGCGCGCCGTCGGACATGTCCGGGATCGCTGCCGTAACGCCCAGTTGCCCTCCTTCGCGAACGGTGTTCGGAGCCGATCCCAGAGACTGCACCGAGATGTGGTTGTCGTTCGGGTCGCCGAAGGGATCGCTCGCATCTTCATGCATGAACGTGTCGAACTCCACCGCCAGGCTGTTGGGTATTCGCTCGTAACCGATACCGGCCCATCCCTCCCCGACAGCCTGGGCGTCGGAATTCTGGATTACGAACGCGAAGCCTTCAGGGCCCCCGTCGAGGAACTCCGATAGCTGAAACTGGTACCTCGTCTCGAAGCCGTCGGCCACCTGCTGCTTGGCGTAATGCCACGCGGCGCCCGTCTGGCTTGCGTCGCTGGAGCTGAGCCGCAGCCTGCTCTCGTGCTGTTGTGCATCGCCGACCAGGGCCAATCCCTCCGTGGAAGCGAAGGACGTATACGCGACGCGGTCGGGTCTGGGGAGGGAAAGCAGCTGCGCCCGGAACACGCCACTGCCGTGCGTGCCCGTATACAGCGTGGCTCCCGCCCTGACCGGTGACCGGTAGCGTATGTGGCTCCGACCATCGCTGACTTGCGTCCATGCATCGCCCGCGCTGTCTGTGCGAAACAGACCCCAGTCCGTCCCGGCGTATAGGGCCGAGCCGTTGGTTACGAACGAGTTTATGTACGTGTGCATAGTCCCGTCATTCACTTGCGACCAGGTACCGCCACCGTCCAGCGACCGAACCACGCCATCGCCCGCCGTACCGGCGAACAGCGCTGCGCCATGCCCGATCACCGCACTGATGCGCGCGTTCTCAATGCCGATGTTCGCTGGCGTCCAGGTGGCGCCGCTGTCGTCCGATCGGAACACGCCGGCCCCCCATGTTCCTGCGTACACTGCCGGCCCGAAGAGTAACAACGCTCGGACGTCCATGGAGCTCAGCTCGTTACTCGGCGCCGTCCAGGTCTCGCCCCCGTCGTCGGACCGGAACACGCCTGCGCCCTGCGTCCCCGCATACACCGTTGCTCCAGTGACAGCCAGCGCGTGCACAAGGGCCTCCAAGTCGGGTATCTCGTGGAGCCGCCACGTCGCGCCGCCATCCATGGACCGGTGCACGCCTCCCCACTGCCCGGCGATGATCGTCGTTCCGGACGCCGCCAATGCCGTGGTCGGCCACCGTCGGGCCGCGGTACGCGACCACGAGTGCCCGGCGTCGTCGGATCGCCATACACCGTCTCTCGTGCCGGCGTAGACCGTCGCCCCGGACGTGGCGAGCGAGCGCACGTCGGAGGCCCTCAAGCCGTGGTTGATCGGCGCCCATGTGGCGCCGTCGTCCGAACGGAACGCTCCTCTGCTCTCTGTCGCGGCATACAGCGTCGAGCCGGATAGCGCCAGGGAGTACACCACGTCGAGACTCAGGCTGCCGGGAACTTGAGTCCACGAGTCGCCTCCATCCTCCGTACGGTAAACTCCCCAGTTCGTTCCGGTGAATAGGGCCGCGCCATCGGTGGCGAAGCACCTCACGTCGGGATTCTCAAGCCCGCTGTTCACGGGCGTCCAGGAATCACCATCGTCCAGGGATCGGAACACGCCATTACCCGTTGGCCACAGTGTCGCGGCGAACAGCGTTGCCCCCACCGCAGTTATTGCAGGGACGTGAGCGCTCTCGACGCCGATGTTCGTTGCCGTCCAGGTGTCGCCGTCGTCGCCGGAGCGGAATACGCCCTGACCTTGCGTTCCGGCGAGGAGCATCGTCCCCGAAGTACCGAGCGAGACGACCGTCTTCAATGTAGGGAGCCCCGTATTGACCTCAGTCCAGGAGTCCCCGCCGTCTTCCGACCGGTAAACGCCACTGCCCGTCGTTCCCGCGAACAGCATGCTCCCATGTGCGACGACAGCAAAGACCGACTCAAAGACCGGTTGGTCCGGCAGACCTGCATTCGGTTCAGTCCATGAGGCGCCGCCGTCCTCCGAGCGCCGGATTCCGCCCCAGTCCGCGGCCGCGAGGATGGTCGTGCCCAACTGCGCGAACGAAAAGACGTGCAGTCCCTGCGCCGCCACGACTTGCCAGTTGGCGCCACGATCAGTCGACCGGAAAATCCCCCCCGCCCGCGCCCCCGGCCAGGAGCGTACCGTCGTCGGTCACGAAGATGGCGCGCAAGGACCCGCCCTCGGGCCCCTGCGTCGGCTCCCACACCAGGGACTCGGACCTCGCCGCTTGCGCGCCAACAACCAGCACGGCGATTGCCAGAGTCAAGCAGAGCCGGGCGTAGCCAGTACGACGAACATCAGTGCGCATGGTGCGACCTTTCCGCGGCGCCGTTGGCGTCACGCAGCCTCTGCTGGCAAGCGGCCGCCTGTGCAGGACGTGACGAATAGCCAGGTGGTTCCGAGCGGATGGCGATGGTCTGTGGGATGCCATAGGAGCGGCAGGCGCGGCCTACGCTGTAGTTCTCCCTATCCGCAGGAGGCCGGCATACTGTCGGAGCTGGCGAGGCCCAGTTACCATTGGTAGCCTGTCAGGCGAAGAAGACAAGGGTGTCCACTGTCTGTTATCGCCGCCACCACGGTCGCTCGGCCGGGGAATGCTCCGGCCGACGAGACCTGGGAAAGCCGGAAGCATCGAGTGCGACGAACATGCAGACGGATAGCGCGACCTTTCCTTGATCCGGTTGGCGGCACACAGTTCCCGATACCGGGCCGCCGACGGGGCAGTGGGCCCGACCCATCGCGTGTCCTGTCCTCTTGGGCGGCTCTGAGCGTCGCACGCCTGTCTTACAGGACAAGCGACCATCGCGCGCGAGGGAACGCCCGTGAGCCGCCGATGTATCTGTCTCGCCATGTGGTGTCTGCTTGGCGTGGCGCTGTGCGGACGCGCGCAGGAGATCGTCACGCCTGAGCAGGCCCTCGGGCGGCCTGTCGGCACGGACTTCCGGCTGGCCGACTGGGACGAACTGCAGGCGTGCTTCGCGCAGCTTTCGGACGCGAGCCCCAACGTCCGCGTGCAGACGGTCGGAACGGCCGCCGAAGACCGCGACCTCATCACCGCGATCATTTCCGACCCCATCAGCCTCGACAGGCTGGACGAAATCAGGGCGAACGCGAGACGTATCGCCGACCCGCGCGGAATCGCGTCCGGTGAGGAAGCCGCCGCGGGACAGCGAACGCAGACGCGCCCGCCCCGCCCGTTGCGTTCCAGGCGGAATTGGGGATCTGTTGCCGATGGGAGTGGCGCAATTGCGTACTTTGCGGTAAGGTTGGGCCCGGGTATAACCCGGTATGGTTCGCCGAATGCATTAGCGCATGATGTCGGTGGAACCCGCTTGGCGCCCTTCCATGAACGGCATACGGGCTTGGGCGGCGCGCCAGGACTAGGTCTCGCGCACCGGCCTTGGCGAACATCGGCGTCTCACGGGCGTTGCTGTGACGGGTGGGCGAGCCGCGCAGATAGGCGTTTGGCCTGCCGCCGAGCGCGCGATTGTGGTACGGTATTTGCAGAGTCGTCTCCGTGACTGACGGGGTCGAGCGTCCCGGCTAGCACTGCCCGGGGCAATCGGTCGGACTATGGGAAGGACGCCTGCGCCGGTTCGATATCGGGCGCCGGCGACCTACAGGCGTGCTTACGACGTGGCGCGACGCCAGCCGCGCCGCCAGGGAAGGTAATATGAGCGAGAACGAAGAGGCCATCACAAGGCAACGCGCAACCGAGATCTACTACGCCGCGCTTGTCCGCGCGGCCAGCGTCCGCATAGAAACCGAAGGCGTTACGCGCGCCGTGCCACAGCGGATGGAAGAGGAAGCAGCGGCCCTATTGGGTGACAATCCCACGGAGCTGTTCGCGTATCTGTTCCGGCGCGGCTACAAAGCGGGCTGGAAAAGCGAAGTTGGATTCAAGGCCGTGTGGGCCTACTGCGACTCCGCGTGGCCGGACGGCATCATAGCCAGCTGACGGCGTCTCGGGCCCCGCCGGCCGGTGATAGCTGGGTCCCGCCCAAAGCGGGAGTCGGCGCGGGACCTGGCGACGGCCTGCGACCACGAACGTGGCGCCGGATGAGCTAACCGAAGCGCCCACAGGGACGCCATGCGTCGCCAGCGGGCGCTTCGCTCCGTATGCGCGGATGTCGGCTCCCAGGTGGCATGAGCCCACAACGGTCGTGCCTTCTACTCCAAAGGGGTGGTTGTGGCGCCTCTGGGCGGGGCGACCACCGCCACGGCCGCTATGCATCGCACCCACACGACCGGCCTTCGGGCGCACAACGCGACGCGCGTCGCGTATTGAGGCATACATCTTGAAGCATGCATCGCCGTCAGGACGGCCGGGCCCTGGCGCAGACGCTATCCAACGGCCGATGCCGTCGCAAGCAGCGCAAGCGGAGCCGACATAGCACACTGCATGACGAACGCCGCGATCCGCTCGTAATCGCGAGAGGGAAGACATCGCACATCCCGTGGCGCCGGGTCATCCGTGATGAGCGCGAGCAGCGAGGGGTCACCGACGCACACCGGGGCCTCCGAGACCTCCCGTCGGTATACCTCAATCTTGGGCAGGGCGCCCCACTTATATCCCTCGACCAGGACGATGTCCACGTCGTGGAAGTGCGCCTCTATGATCTCCTCTGGGCCGGGCGGGGCCGGCCGGTAGTCGAACACGGCGAGCCCGAACGGTGAGACGATGGCGGCCTGATCCGCGCCCGCCTGGGCATGCCGCCACGAGTCCTTGCCGCGCGTGTCGAACGGCACATCGTGATGCGTGTGCTTCAGCGTGCCTACGCGCAGCCCCTCGCCTCGCAGAATCGGGATGATCCCCTCGATGATGGTCGTCTTTCCCGATCCTGACGATCCCACGATGCAGATCACGCTGGGGCTCATGGTTCTGTTACTCTCTCCATGGTTTCGCATCGCTAATCGCTGCCTGTTTCCTCGTCACGTCCGGTGAGTATCAGTTTCAGCGAAGTCTTGCCAGTCGCCAGGTCGTCGGCGAGGTCCTGCAGGTTCCGGTTCTCGAGCATGGCCAGCATCGCGGTCTTGATGTCCACCCACTCATCGTGGACCGGGCACGGCATCGACGAACTGCACGGTTCGAGTCCGAGGACGCACGTGTCGAATCGGTCCCGCCCGTCGATGGATTCGACGACGTGCATGAGCGTGACATCCGTGAGGGAGCGCGCCAACGCGACGCCACCGTTGGGCCCCTTGTGGGAGTTGAGGATGCCGTCTCGCGCGAGCTGCCCACAGATCTTGCTGAGGAAGTAGTGCGGCGAGCCGCATCTGTCCGCCAGCGTCCGCACTGGATGGTACACGCCCGGGCCGTCCTGCGTCGCCAGGAGCAGGACCACTCGTATGCCGTATTCGCACGCTTTCGACAGTATCATGCGTGGCCGCCGCGACCTATCGTCCCGTCAGGCTCGATAGGGGAATAAAAGACCTATTTGTCTGATATTTAGCCGCCCCCTCGCCAACACGCAAGGGCCGACGACGCTTCCGGGGCCGAATACATAGCGATGGCGTCGCCATTCTGATCTCGCGCTTCCACCATCCACCGGCTATGAATGCAGAGCGGGCGTGTCGCTGGCGGCGGGCGTGGTGGGTCGATTGGCCTGCCCGGCTCTCTTGATCGGAATGGGAGGAACATGGAACTTGCCCTGAAGCCGGATTTCGAGCAGGCGGTCGAACGACTCGAGGCGTGGTGGCACTGCGAGGTAATCGATCGGCCGTGTGTCCAGTTTACGACGGCGAAGGAGGGCGACTTCCCACCCATGCCCGACCGGGAGCACGCGACGCTCCGCGACCGATGGATGGACGTCGAGTACAACGTCGAGAGGGCGGCGGCGGGTCTGGCCCGGCGCGAGTACATCGGCGAGTCGTTTCCGTCGTACATGCCCAACGTCGGCCCGGACATCTGCGCCGCGCTCTTGGGCGCCGAATTGCAGTTCATGCCGGGCACGACATGGCCCGAGCCGTTCGTCGACGACTGGGCCTCGGTCGACTTCACGCCACAATACGAGTCGGAGTACTGGCAGACGATCCGAGACATGACGGCCCTCTCACTCGAAGTGGGCGAGGGCCGCTTCATCACCGCCATCACGGACCTGCACACCAACGGCGACCTGCTGTCCGCCATCCGAGGGCGGGAGGAAATCTGCCTCGACGTGATGGACCAGCCTGAGGAGTTGCGGAAGGCGATCGACGCGGTTGGCGCGCTATACGAGGGCATGTACGACGACCTTTGGGACCCAATCCGCGAACGTGGCCTTGGGTCGACGACGTGGATGTCCGTGTACCACCAGGACGGACGCTGCTACGGGACGAACATGGACTTGGCCGGTCTGCTGAGTCCCGCGGCGTTCGAGGACCTCTTCCTGCCCATCATACTCGACGAGATCCGCTTCCTCGATCGGTCGTGTTTCCATCTGGACGGGCCGACGGCGCTGTGTCACCTCGATACGCTGCTGGCGATCCCGGAGTTAAACGGCGTCCAGTGGGTGTACGGGGCGGGACAAGGTCCATCGACCCGTTGGATCGACGTGTACCGCCGGATCCAGGCCGCCGGCAAGTGCGCTCAGGTGATCATCGAGCACGTGAGCGAAATCGACGTGATATTGGCCGAGCTTCCGCCGGAGGGGCTCCTCTTCACAGGCGGCGGAGGCGGGCTCTCGCGGGATGAGGGCGAGGCGGTGCTACGCAACGCGGCGAGGGCGTGCGTACGATAGCACCGAGCACGGCGAAGCCGCGGACGATGCGCCGTGTCCGCGGCTTGTCGCGATCGTTTCGAGTGTGTGCGGCTAGCGCGTCTTCAGGCTGCCCCACGTAACCGCGGCCTTCGATGACGGATCGACGGCGAGTCCGCCTTCGGCCACCCACACGTTATCGTAGTAGCTGTTCGCCATGCTCTCGTGCCACAGGCCGACGGCGCCTGCCTTGCTGAACTGGTCGTCCGTGATATCGACGAGGGGCGGAATGCTCAGATTGTCCGCCATCGGGTCGGCTACGTCCTCAACCAGCGCGTACCAGACTCGGATGCGGTTGCCATCTACCTGCACGCGCCCGATCGTGTCGGTATTGTTGCCGATGCCGATCACCATGCCGTGGGGTTCCTGGGCGAGCGTGTTGTTGTCGTTGTTCTCGCAGGACAACTGATCGAAGCACTGGCCCTGCGCCCCGCACGTAAAGAGGTCCGCGACGATCACCGCGGGCGTTTCGATCGTGCCGAAGAATACAAGGTAGCCCTCGACATCGCTGGCGCGTCGGAACACTACTCCGAAGCTGTCGTCGTCTCCGGCGTTCATCTCGCACTGGATGATGCCGTCCTTGAAGCTGTCCACTCCCGGCATCATGAAGTTCCCGGAAGTGCCACATCCCTCGACGGTGATCTTCATGGCCTGCGTGCCGTTGGTCGGATGGGCCTCGAGAGCGAGGACTTGGCCAGGCGCGGTCACGTCCCAGTTGGCCATGTCGTTCACCTCAGGGCCAGGGATCGCGGCCTTGCTCGCGTCCTCGAAGTCCGCCAGGAAAGATATCTGCGCTGACGCCGTCGTCGTGAGAAGCGCCACCAACGCGACGCCGACATAGGAACGCCATGTACGGGATGGGTGCATCCTACAACCCCCTTGGTGTGTGCTGTTGGCAGTGCATGACGCGGGCCGGGGTCGGTAGCGTCGCGCGCGGCCGTCAGGTCAGCGCACCTTACCACTCGGGACAATACGCGGCAAGCGCTTGCGGCGCCTACGTCGTGGCGATGTGAGCGCTACGCGCCGGGAGCGGCGGCAACGTCGACGGCGATCGCCTGTTCGCCGGATTCGACGACGACATCTCGGGCGTGCACGTCCTGGCCATCCAACGTGACGTGCACGCGATAGGAGCCGATGCGTACGTAGAATCGGTGTGCGGCGCCGTCGAAGCGGGTGTCGTCTGCCGCAGGGAACACGCCGTCCTGCGCTCGTTCTGTGCGCTCAAGTGTCGGGATTGCGCGCTTGGGCATGACGGTGACGGTAAGCGTGCCGTATTCGACGGACGGCACGGCGGGCTCGTCGGCCGCGATGGGACGCGCCACAAGGACGAAGCTGCTTCCCGGCTCGTTGCCAGTCAGCTCTCCGGCCTTGGGCTGCGGGCTCACCCGTTCGAGGTGGACGAGTATCTCCTCGAGGGTGAGTATGCCGTCGGTTCCGCCGTAGGTGCGCAATGCTTCGAGGAATTGCCGGCTGAAGGGGCTGTGCTGGCCGGGCCGACCGTCGGGGACGTACTCCTTGCCGCCCGCGGTGATGTAGCGTCGCGTCCTGTACGCGAGCTTGCGCTCCAGGTATTCGGCGGTCGACACGAAACCAGACCGCGTGCCGATGGCGCGCATCGCCGGGGCCATCGCCACCGTGGGGTCGACCGTGCCGCTGAAGCAGGAATCCAGCACGAGCAGCACGTGTTCGCAATCGAGGCGCTCCAGGATGGTGCGGACGTCCTCGTGCGAGACCAACGTGTCCCGCAGCGGGTCGTCCGCCAGGGGCCGGCTGTCTCGTAGGGCGAGAAACCCGCGGCGCAGCCGCTCGTCGAACCATCCGTGTCCCGCGAAGTAGACCAGGAGTTGATCGTTCAGGCCGTACCTCTCGTCGGCCTGCGCGTATAGGGACGTCAGGAAGTCGTGCCGCGTGGGGTTGCGCAGTGTGGTGACCTGGGCCTTGTAGACGTCCCGAAGTTCGCCCTCAATGGCCTCGACATCGCCGACGGGGTTGGCCAAGTCGGCGTGATGGTCGTACTGGTCCACCCCGACCAGCAAGACGCGCGTGACGCCAACGCCAACCGATGGTGGAGCCGTGACCGCCGCCGTCTGCGCGGCCTGCGGGCCGGCGCGCGACGGCCCCAGCAGCGATGCAACAGTTACCACGGGCGCCATCGCGTCGGCCCTGAACGCCTTCCATTGCGCATCGGATGTAGTCACCCACTTCCGCGATCCGTCCGGCAAGGTGACGCGATACGTGTCTGGCTCCGGGGCCTCTTCCGCTTCGTACGCCATGTCAGGGGCCGTGACGCCCTCGGGCTCGCCTCCCGGGGTCGAGGTATAGG
>NYZG01000246.1 GCA_002687025.1 Candidatus Poribacteria bacterium | reverse complement strand
CGTCGGGATGGCGTGGGACGTCCTGCTGTTCGTGGTGTTCACCCGCCGCCGCGCTGTCACGTGGATCATCTCGGCCCGTCGGGCGACACGAAAGGAAGTGGCGGCATACTATGTCAGAAACTACGGCCACCAGGCGTGAGGGACCGTCGAATCGCGGCGACTGGGACCGGCTGAAGCCGATGACCGACGAGGAAGTGAGCGCCGCGGCGGAAGCCGACCCGGATTGCCCGCCTCTGACCGAGGAGGAGTTGGCGCGCATGCGACGCGTGCCAGACGCCAGGAAGATCCGTGAAGTCCTGGGCATGACGCAGGCCGAGTTCGCCTGCGCGTTCGGGCTCAGTCTTGGCACGGTGCGCGACTGGGAGCAGCGGCGGTTCGTGCCGGATCGCGCGGCTCGGGCGCTTCTGCGGATCATCGAGAAGTTCCCCGTAGAGGCGCAGGACGCTATGCTGCCCCCGCGGCGTATCCCTGGCCAGACGGCGCCGGCGGCGGAAGAGACGCCCGACACGGCGAAGGCGCACGGATGACGCGGTCGGCAGGCAGCGTGCGTCGGAACGGCGGCCTCGGATAAGGAGATGCTGATCGTGGAGAACAGAATGCGAGCGCTCCTCAGCCTCGCGGCGATCGTGGCGTGCGCCCTCACGGCCCAAGCGCAAGACGACGCGGCCCTCGAATTGCACCTCGACTTCGAGTCGGACGAAGCTGCCGACGTGTCCGGGAACGGCCGCGACGGCGCGGTCGTCGGGGCGCCGACCGTCGTGCCGGGCGTCGTCGGCGACGCGTGGGAGTTCGACGGCGGCCTCCAGATCGACCTGAACGACCAGCTGTTCAAGGATCCCGATCGCGAGCTCTCAGTCCGCGTCTGGTTGCTGCCGTCGGACCTGGACACGATGCGCACGATCTACGACGAAGGCGGCGCGTGGACTGGGTTCACCGTGCGGATCATGGACGGCGCCCTAGAGTTCGCTACCGTCTGCTGCGACGCCGCGCACCCGCCGCCCGAAGTGATTTCCGTGGACTACACCGGCGGAGATGAGTGGGCCGAGGTGGCCGCCGTCTTCGGGCAAGGGCAGATGCTGCTGTACGTCAACGGCCTCGTGGTCGGCGAGCAGGCCACGGACTGGGCGGAACTGGGCGGTCACGGTCAGGCGGCGGGCATCGGCAACATCAGCCCGGGTGACACCGCGTTCGGCGGCGGCGGCGGGTTCTATGTGGGTCTCATGGACGAATTCCGCGTCTACTCGCGGATGCTCGACGCCGAGGAGTTGAGTCTGAGCGTCGATCCCATGGCGTCCGACATGGTGACGATGTGGGCTCGCGTCAGAGCCGCCACTACGCCCACGACTTGGTGACCGCTCACACGGCGTGGCGCAGTAAGCATCCGGTAGGGCGATGAGAACAGCCACAGTCTGGGCGATCGTTGCGGCCGCGTGGGCGTCGACCATAGCGACCGGCTCGACGCGCCCGCCGTTCATGGCGCACTACATGCCTTGGTACGAGTCCAGGCCCGTGAGCGGCCGGTGGGGCTGGCACTGGACGATGGACCACTTCGACCCCGAGCAGGTCGACGCCTCTGAGCGACGGCAGATCGCCTCGCATCACTACCCGGCAATCGGGCCGTACGACTCGACCGACCCGGACCTGCTGTCCTACCACTTCCTGCTCATGAAGGTCGCCGGAGTCGACGGCGTCATCATCGACTGGTACGGCGCCGAGGACATCCACGACTACGCCTTCATCAATCGGGCGACGGGTGCCGCGATCGACGCCGCCGCCGCCTTCGGACTCCAGTACGCGATCTGCTACGAAGACCGGACGTTGCGGGCGATGGTGAACGCCGGGCGCATTGAGGCCGGAGAGGCCGTAGCGCAGGCGCGGCGGGAGATGCGCTGTGTAGAAGCTGACTGGTTCGCGCGGGATGGCTACCTGCGGGTCGACGGCCGGCCCGCGCTGCTCGTGTTCGGCCCCGAGTACCTCTCGGACGCGCAGTGGGCGCAGGCGCTAGACGGCTTGCCGTCGAATCCCGCGTTCCTCACGCTTCACCAACGGCGAGCGCCCGCGGACGGGCTCTTCGCGTGGCCGCCCATGTGGGCGAGCGAGCACGGCGTCCTGTCGCCCGGTAGACTTCGCGAATACTTCGCGCGCTACGGCGAGCGCGCATCGGCCGCGTCGTATTCCATCGCGGCGGCGTTCCCAGGGTTCCGCGACATCTACGCGGAGGCGGGCACGCAGGAATCCCACGGCGTGCTCGATGCTCGCGACGGCGCGACGTTCGACGAGACGCTGAGTCTCGCCATGGCGAGCGGCGCCGACGCCGTGCAGTTGGTGACGTGGAACGACTTCGGCGAGGGGACCGTCATCGAGCCGACGCGGGAGTTTGGGTACCGCTACCTGGAGCGCGTGCAGGAGGCGCGTCGCGAGCTTGGCGACGGCACATTCGGCTATTCGTCAGGGGATTTGCGCCTGCCCGCGCGCATCTACGCTCTGCGGAAGCTCCACGCCACGGACAACGTGGTCCTCGACGCGCTGCGCGCCGCGGAGGAGGCGACCCTCCAGGGATCGACGCACGACGCTCGTGATGTCGTGGGCGCAATCGACGGCCAGCGGTGACACCGGCCGCCACGCGGAGTGGACGTGTCGCGCAGCTAGTCCGCCGCGAGTGTGAGCGACTCCTGCCGACCGTGACCGTGGATTTCGATGCCGCCCTCGACGTCCAGGTAGACGAGCGTGTAGGCGTTGTTCTCCAGCCCCGGGCCCTCGACGACCGCCCTGAGCGTCACGTAGTCGATGCCCTCGATGACGTTGTGGGCGCCGCGGTGGTCGTGCCCCTGGAAGACGGCGCGCACCTGCCCTGACGCCTCCAGAATCTCGCGGGTAAGCGCGGCGTTTCGGACGCCGTGCGGATCGTCGTCGCCGTCGAGGCGTTGATGCGCAAGCACGACGGTGGGTAGGTCGGTCACGGCCAGATCCTCACGTAGCCACTCACGTTCCCGTGTCGGGATGTACGTCTCGGTCCACGTGAAGGCTCCCGGCTCGTAGTCGGACTCGTCCTCGTTGTAGCAGGCGTCCAGGACGACGAAGTGGAAGCCGCCGCCGTCGAACGAGTAGTACCGCTCGCGCGCGGCGCAGTTCTCCAGATACTGCGCTTTGGTGAGCGTGGCCACGTCGTGGTTCCCGAACACGTAGTGCCTCGGCCCCGGGAATCGGGCGTATTCCGCCTCGATGGTCGCCAGGTAGGACAGCTCCGCCTCGACGGTCTCGCCCTTGTCCACGAGGTCGCCAAGGTGCACGCAGAACGCCGGCTCCGCCTCGATGAACGCGTCGACCGCCTGGCGCACCTTGGCTTTGGAATCGCGGTAGTGGCGCGTGCCGGCCGTGTCTCGGTCGGCGTAGTGCGCGTCCGTGATGACGCCGAACGTCAGATCGTCGCCTTTCACTGCATCGGCTCCGATGGACCGGCCGGCCGCAGCCATGGCGACGAGCCCGGTGACCTGCTTGACCCACTGGCGTCGCGTGGTGCGTGACACATTCCTTCTCCCGCTCCGCCTACGAGGGCAGAGCCGCGATGTCGACCGAGGCCCGCTCCTTCAGCGACGTGATGAGCGCGTCAATGGTGAGCATCGCCTCGACGGTGCGGTCGAGACGCACGCGGGGTTCGGCGCCCGTGTCGGCGCATTCGAGCAGGTGCGCGATCTCCGGGGCGTACCGATTCACCGCGCCGAACGTGAGCCACGACGACCGCTGCCCCGGCTCCTGGAAGACACGTATCCCGCTGCCATCCATGTCGGGGGTCCAGGGGTTCACGACCTCGACGACCCCGGCCGTGCCGACCACCTCGAGCACCTGTCTCCAGCGCGGCGTCTCGAAGCTGCTCTCCAGGTGTGCCGATGTCCCGTCCTCGAATTCGATGAGGCCCGAGATGCGCTCCTCGACGCCGCTCTCCGGGTTGATCCAACCCACCGCGGAGGCGGAGACGGGTCGCGCGTCCGTCATGGCGAGGGCGCCGTTCAGCGCATAGCAGCCGATGTCCTGCATCGAGCCGCCTCCCAGCTCCGGTCGACGCCGCCAGTTTTGCAGGGAGCCGCGCCCCTGCGTGAAAACGCCTCGGATGTGGTACACGTCGCCGATGGCCCCGCCCTTCGCGAGGTCTATCGCGTGCAGCGTCAGCGGGTGATGGCGATACATGAAGGCTTCCATGAACTTCGGCCGGTTCGGCGCCTTCGCCACCCACTCGCGGATCTTCAGGGCGTCTTCTCCGTTCCTGCCCAGCGGCTTCTGGCACAGGATCGCCGGGACGCGCTCGACGACCTCAGGCACGATGTCCACATACGCGCCCGGCCACGTCGAGATGATGAGCAGATCGAGCTCCGTGGCGTCGAGCATCACGGACGGGTCGGTGAAGCTCCGAGGCACGTCGTAGCGATCGGCGTACGCTTGGGCGCGTTCGGAGGTCACATCGCAACAGGCGACGAGCGAGACGTGCGGCAGGTCCGCCACGCCGCGCGCGTGCGCGTTGGCGATGCCTCCGCAGCCGATGAGTCCTACCTTCTTGACGTCGGGCATTCGTGGGGCTCCCTGGTTCGTCCCGCGCGTCCGGGCCGCACGCGCGCGAGGGTGGGAGGCAGCCTACACGAAAGGTGGAGACGCGCCAAGATAGGCGCGCGTTGAGGCCGCGACCACCAGCGGCGGGCCGGTTCGCGCTACCTGCGTCCGCGGGCCAACGCCATGCCCCCAAGATGGGAGCACACGAGCGCCGCGACCAGCATTCCGGCCGGAGCCCAAAGCACTTCCGGAAACACCACCCAGAACGTATAGACGGCCCAGGACGAGAGAAGCATTCCAATGGAGCCGGTCACCCGGGTCGTCCTCTCACCGGCGACCTCGGCTCCCACGACGCCGCCGAGAAAGGCGCCCAGAGCGAGCCCGGCGATGACAACGAGCCACGTCATCGTCGTCGTGTGAGCCACGCGCTGCGCCACGGCCTCCGGGGTCGCTGGGTCCATCAGCTCAGGTGGCGTCGGATCGATGGCGTTGTGGATCGCCCCGGCCATGAGGAGGCAGGCCGAGCCGACAACGGCGCCCAAGATTACCGCGACTATCTTCCGCAGATGTGCCATATCCCCTCTTACCCCTGTAAAGGCCAATATCGCCGATTCCTCACCTGGCCTTAGCCAGGCACGCGTCCCTCATCCCCGTCCGGTCCGCTCGCGACGGCCGGCGAGCCACGTCGTTCGGCGGCGATCGCCTTTCGGATGTCCATGTACCGACGTTGCCGGCGCCGGTACGCGGCATCGTCGTATAGCTCCCCGAACAGGTAGCGCAGGCCCTGCTCCAGTTGCGTGACGGTCATCTGCTTCGGCGTGTAGTTGACGTCGAACAGCGTGCACCGATCCCAGTACGTCTCCTGCAGCAGCCTGCCTTCGGCTTCGAGCCGTTGGTAGAGTGGCGTGCTCGGGAACGGAGTCAGCGCGGTTACCTGGCATTCTATCAGGCCGGAGTCGAACACGAAGTCGTGGACATGCTCGAAGGTGTCGGGCGTGTCGGCGTCGAGCCCCACGATGAAGCACCCGTTCACGGTGACGCCGCGCGACTGAATGCGGTCGATGGCGCGCCGGTATCCGTCGACTCGGTTCATCTTCCAATTGCGCGTGTCGAGGCCGTCCAAGCTGGTCGGGAAGACGCTTTCCAAGCCGATCAGCACCTGTTGGCAGCCGCTGTCTGCGAGCAAGTCGAGGAGCTCGTCGTCGTCCGCTACGGAGACGTCCGTCTCGGTGAACCAGCGCACATCGCGCTCGCACATCTGGCGCAGGAACTCCTTCGACCACGCCTTGCTCACGAACGTGTTGTCGTCGGCGAATTCGATGAACGGACGCGGCCACAGCTCGCGGATGGCGTCGACGTCGCGCATGACGCATTCGACCGGGCGTATGCGATAGCGGCCGTACACGCGCGACGCCGCGCAGAACTCACACGCCCACGGACAGCCGCGGCTCGTCTGGACGGTCAACCGGTTGTAGCGGTCGGTGTCGAGCATCTCGTAACGGGGCGTCGGCGTCTCGGACAGGTCGTGCTCGGCCGCGTCCGGCCCGTAATACGGGCGGAGCGCGCTGCG
>NYZG01000245.1 GCA_002687025.1 Candidatus Poribacteria bacterium | reverse complement strand
CATGCCCGCCTCCGCCAGCCACGAACTGACGTCCGCGCGCGAGGCGCGGGGGCCGCCCACGTAAGCCAGACCCCCGTACGGGCGCAACACGCGGTACACCTCGCGCGCGGAGGGTGCTGCCGGCCCGTCGCCAACCACGGCAGACACTACGATATTGGCGAAGTAGGGCCCGAACGGCAGATCGTCGTACTCCGCGCGGACGACGCTGACGCCGTCGCCGTACACGCCCGCGTCGTCCAACGCTAACCTCGCGGCGACCACGCGGCCGGGGTCGGAATCGACGACGATCACCTGCATGTCCGTCTTGCGGGACAGCTCGTAGGCCAGGGCGCCTCTCCCGGCTCCCAACACCAGGCAGTACCCTGCAGCCGCCGGAGCGGCACGTACGACGCGCTCGGCAAGCGCGATCTCGGCCTCGTCCTGCGCCTCACCGAAGGCCTCCGCCACCGTCGCGCGCACGTGGGACGCGTAGTTGAAGGTGGAATCGAACTCGAACGCCTCGGTGACCCGGTTCTCGCCGTCCCCGGCATCGCCCTTGATGCGGAAGGCGTGCATGCGATCGGCCGCCACCTCGGACACCAGGACGGCATGTTCGGTCGTCATCGCCGCGTCCGAATACGTGCGCATGTGCGCGGCGTCCGGGCCCGCCTCGACAATGGAGGTCATCGGCTCGTCAGTGTGCCAGGTGATCCGGGCCGTACTGCGGGAGACGAACTCGACGAAGGGCCCGGCGATCTCCATGTACGGGCCGAACACCTCGGGAGGCGGCGCCGGCAAGGTCACGCGCTTGGACGACATCCTGCCGCGCATCTCGCCTGGGGATCCCGCGTGGTCGTAGATGTTCAGCTCATGCACTAGACCGCGCAGGGGGCGCCCGTCCTCGCCACCGGGACTGCCGCCGATCACCAGGTCCATGTCCGCCACGCCGGCCGACGCGTCGGTGGCTTCCTCGGACCGGCCGAATTCCTGACCGTTGACGAAGATCCGCGCCAGCGAGCCGTCGAACGTGCCGACTACGTAGTACCACTCATCGGCCAGGAGTGGCTCTCGGGACGTCGCCTGCGCCACGACGCCTCTCGTGGATGTGCCGACGGAAAACGCAAAGCGGTCGCGCACTCGCGTCAACGCGAAGCCGTCGTACCCGTCGTATGTGGCGGCTATACCGGCCGAGCCTTCGACAGACGTGGCGAGGACCCACGTCTCGACGCTCAGCGCCGGCCCCTCAATCGTGACGCCGGCCATCCGCAGGCTATTCTGCACGCCGTCGAACACGAGGGCGCCAAAGCCTGCGGTCGCCACGCGCGTCTCGCCGTTGACCGCTCCGCTGACGCTGCCGCTGACTGCCGTCACCGACCCATCATCCGTCACGTGCTCGCCGTCCAGCCGCCACTCATACAGGGGCGCGGCCGCGGCGGCGCCCGCAATGCCGAGGGCCAGCAGGAGCGTGGATAGCCTCATCGTGCGCTTTCTCCTCATGTCAGCGCCTCGCCATTCGCGCGTCCGCGAAGCAGTGGATAGCGCCCGCGTCCGTGCTGACGTAGACACGGCCGTTCGCGGCGGCCAGCCCGTAGGCGAGGCCGTCTACCTCGCCGGCCCATATCTCCGCGCCATCCGAGGCGGCGTACGCCGCGACGCCGCCCGCGCCACCCGCGACGACCGCCGACCCCGTCGCCATGATCGACAAGGGATACGCGCAGTCGACCTGCCACTTGTAGCAGGCGCGCATGTCATCGGAGAGCGCGTCACTGTCCTCGGCGAGTGCCGCGATTCGCGCGCGCAGCTCCCGCCGGTCGGCCGTCGGAGCATCCTCCGGCAGCGCCTTGAGCGCCTCCTGAGCGGCGGATTTCTCGTCGTTCGTTGCCTTGAGCGTCGCCGCCAGGTCCAGGTACCGAGCGCGGTCGAGCGCCTGCAGACTTGTGTCGGTGTGCAGATACGACATCGACGGCGTTACGATCATGTGGTTGCCGTCGAAGCTCGCGATTTGATCGGCCGTGCCATCGCCGTAGACGCCCATCTGCCCTGTCTTTCCGGGGCCGTATAGCAGCGTGTCGCCGGTGAGCAAGGCGTACGTGCCGCCGCCTCCGCCTCCGACCTGGAACAGCCGCTCGCCGTCCGCGATGCTGCACACGACGGGCTTCTCCCGACCTGTCGTGATGTAGAGCCGCGACGCCGACGCCAGCATGTACCCCTGCGCCGTCAGGCCCTCGATTGGGTTCTTCCACAGCTCCTCACCGGTGGCCGCGTCCATGGCGCACAAATATACCGTCTCTGAGGGAAGCACGCCCGCGCAGCAGTAGGCGATGTCGTCCACGATGACGACGCCGGTGCGTATAGGCCATAGGGATATCATGCGGCCGTTGCCCGGGACGCGTCGGTCACTCGGCCCAGGTCGGTGCTTCCACACCTCGGACCCGTCATCCGCGTCGAGGCAGTACACGTATCCGTCGTCGGAGCCGATGTACACCTTGCCGTCGTGCACGGACGGGGCAAGCCGCACCGGGCCCTCGGTGAAAACCGACCAGCGTTCGTCACCCGTGGCTGCGTCCAGGCAGTACACCTTGTCGTCCACGGACGAGCCAAAGAACACCGACTCGCCGACGACGGCCACGTCGAGGGCTTTGTCGAACATCATGCGGTCCTTCAGCCCGAAGGTCTTGGACCAGCCATCCCACTTCGCAGGCCCCGGCCACGCCTGAGTCGGCGGTGTCGGGGCGTGGTACACCCACGCTTCGGTAAGCGGGAGTTCCAGGGACTCAGTCGTCGCGGCGCCCCGGGCGTAGTCTCGCGCGTACGTCGGCCAGTCGTCGGCAGCGGCCCCGCCAACGACCCATGCCGCCAGCGCCATGCACGCGCCCAACCGATACCTGCTGCCCAGCATCACATCACCTTCGCCGTCGTTATATCTCGTCGGATTCGATCCGTCCTGCGACGATCCTTACGTTGCGGTCGCAGTACCTCAGGGCCGCGGCGCCGTGCGTCACCAGCACGACCGTGCCACCGGCGCCATGGTACGACGCCAGGAGATCGAGCACCGCGGTCTCGTTCTCCGGGTCGAGGCTTCCGGTGGGCTCATCCGCCAGGATCACCGGCGGCTGGTTCACCAGCGCGCGGGCGATCGCGGCGCGCTGGCGCTCCCCCGCGCTCAACTGGGCCGGCCGATGCGCCCGCCGATCGGCAAGGCCCACGCTCTCCACGAGCGCGGCGGCGCGCCCGCGCTCGGCGCCTCGAGAGGCCAACAACACGTTGTCCAGCACGCTCAGGTACGGGACGAGGTGGAACATCTGGAACACGAACCCGATAGCAGAGGCGCGGAACGCGGCGCGCTCAGCGTTCGTCGCCCCGTACACGTCCGTGCCGTCCACCGTCACTGATCCACGCGTAGGGCGTAGCATACCACCCAACGCCATCAGAAGAGTGGATTTGCCGCACCCGCTAGGCCCGTTCACGACGACGAACTCCCCCGGCCGAGCGCTAAACGACACGTCCACCAGCGCCTCGATGGCGTTGGTTCCGCGTCCGTATCGCTTTGACACGCCAACGGCGTCAACCATGGCTACTCGCCTACGAGCGCGACGGCCGGGTCCTGGCTGGCCGCCATGACGATGGGGACGAAGCTCGCGACAAGCGTGAACGCCGGCGCGAGCAGGAGGGACAACCCTAGCAGCGCGCCGTCCGGGCGGACCGCTTTGGCGGTCACCTCGAAGACGGCGGGGCCGGCCACCAGCGCGGCGGCCGTGCCCGCGCCGTAACCCACGGCCGCGGCAACCAAGCCTATCAACGCGGCCTTACCGGCGAACAGCGCCACTACCGTCCCTGACCCATACCCGAGCGCGCGCAGCACGCCGAGCTCGCCCCGCCTTGCGCGCACGTTGAGCGCGGAGAGGACGCACAGCCACGCGGCGCACACGACCAGCACCACGGGAACGAGCACTCGTGCGTAAGTCTCGGTCGAGCGTCGCTGTCGGGCTCTGGCCTCGGCCATGTCGCTGACGAGGTACACGTTGGCTTCGGGGGCAACGCGTTGCAGTTCGGCCCTCAGGATCGCTTGGGGATCCTCGTCGGGCGTGAGACAGAGACAGTCGATCGCCTTTATCTCGTTGACCTGGCCGATGAGGCCGAGCACGCGCTGCGCGTCCTCCAGGGAGGTCAGGACACGCATGTCGTCGATGCTTCCGCTCTGCGGCGTTACTCGCGCGACGCGGAACGGCTCGCCCATTACCGTCAGAGTATCTCTCCGTCGCACACCCAGCCGCTGCGCCACCTCATACCCGACATGGACCGTTCCGAGCTCGACGGCGCTGCTCATGGGTGGCTTCTTCCGTCCCGGCGGGAATAGCTCCCCGGAGACGCCGGTGAGGACGGCGGACACTCCGTCGATGTCGACGCGCTGCTGCAACGTCGCGACGAGGTGGTTGTAGGCGATGGTGTCCTGTTCGGCCAACCTGTGGACCACCTCGAACGGCATGGTGTGCTCGGAATAGCCCTCGAGGTACATGCGCGCGGCGTCCGTCTCGCGGGGAACGATCCTGACGTTGAAGCCCATGTCGCGCATTACGCGTCGGGTCTCCCGCCGCGCGGCGGCCTGAGTCATGACGAGGAAGACGCACATGGCGACGGCGAGACACGCGGCGAGCGCGCTCAGGATCGTGTTCAGCCTGGCGTGTGTTATCTCCTGGCCGATCAGCCGGGGGGTATGCATCACGAAGCCCGACGCGACCGCACGAAGACGAAGGCGCCGCCTCCGAGCGCCATCAGCACGATCGCCGCGGCAGTGGGGCCGATGGGAAGCGTCGCGCCGTCGTCAGCCACGACGACGGACGACGTGTCCGCGTGGCTCACGGGTGTGGCCGTCTGTCCCTGCGCGCGGGCCGCCGGCCTCGCTTCCTCGCCGGCGATGGCCAGCTCCGTGTACCCTAGGGAGCCGCCGACAGAGTCGGTGGGCGCGTCGGTCAGGATCGAAGGCCGGTTCACTATGCGGCTGACCTCGGCAATCACTAGCGGATTGCCAGGGTCGAAGGCGAGCGAATCGAGTGCGCGTGCTTCGTCCTGCGTGTCCCAGTAGTGGGGGAGCATCATGCCCTGCATCCACGACCTATCGAGGGTGCATTCGCAGTCCTGACCAACCAGGTCGAGCATCTTGTAAAGCGCGTCTTCGGTGGCGCCGGGGACGGTGAGGACATCTCCGAGCCGTCGCATGCGGCCGAAGAGCGCCACGACATAGGCGTCGTCGTCGTGCGCACGTACGACGCCTAGCGACCAGAGCAGTACCGCCTCTTCGGCGGCCCTATCGGCCGGGATGACCACCGTGTGCGGGGGTTTCGCGATGGGCTTCGGCAAAGCATCCATGCCGCCCTCTACTCGCGTCGTTGCCTCCTGGGCGATGCGCGCCGCGCGTCGGTTCGCGTCGGCCGCCGCCCCTTCGACGACCAGAATCACGGAGTGCGCGTCGAACATCCGTCGTCTCACCTGCCTGCGCGCGCGGGATGTCGCGACGGCTTCGATCGCGGCCCACACCTCGTCGGCCGAAGGGTCTGCGCCGCGCCCAATCGGCAGAGACATGACGCGGCCATCGGGCGATTCCAGAACGATCCTCGGCGCCGGACGGCTGACTTCCCGCGCCGATGGGTGATTCGCGTGCGCGTCGAGGTCCACGACCTCGCCGGTAACGTTCGCGTCGAGGAATACAGCGGCGGCGGCGGACGCAATCTCAGCGCGCGCCTCGGGAGAGGTTTCAGCGTTCACGTGGATGTAGGCGTGGTACGGCTGGGGGAGTATGTCGACGAACGCGACATCGCGGACGGAGTACTTGCACGCCCACGCGACACCGGCGGTCACGAACAGCAGGGAGCACGCAACCGACACCGCGCTCTTCCCGGTTCTCAGCATTCTGGCTCCCCGACGTCACTCGCCCACGGCCGTGGCAGTCCTTCTGGAGAAGTATACTAGCGAGAACCCGAACGCAACGACTCCGGCGACGCTGGCGAAGTAGCCGAAGACGCGCAGGAAGCCGACCCACTCCAGGTCAGGTTGCACGAAGTTCTTGTAGAGAAGCACCGCCACGCTCGCGGCGTATCCGAAGGCGTCCGTCACGTAGATCATGAAGACCGCAGTGCCCACGAACTGTGTCGCGCCGAGGAGCCGGTCAAATAGGAAGCATCCGGCAGGCACGTACGCCGTGAACAGACCGATCCCCGCCAGGACCATCCACCACATGCCTCCGATCACGCCGAAATCCCACGCGAGCGTCGCCAGGCCCATCAGGGCGACGCCTCCCGTCATCAGCGCCAACTGCGTCTGTAGCGCGCGCCGGTCGTCCTTCACGATGACCATGAGCCCCAGGACGAACAGCACGACCACCGCGACGCCCGTCTCCGTGGACCCGAAAATCCCCGGCTGACCCTCGTAGCCGAGGCCGACCCATACCTCCGCCGCGAAGTTGTCCCGGACATCGCGGAAGGCGGTGAGGACCATCGCCATGAACGTGATCAGCAGCGCGCCGGGGAGGAACGCGATGAGGAATTGCCGTCTCTCGGGGCCCGACATGGGTTCGCGGCGCGTGCGTAGGCGCTCCTCGTCGCGGGACGGCGGGGGTATCTGCGCAAGGAGCCAGCCCATCAGACAGATGGCCGGCAGGAAGAGCAGCCCGGTCGCGAAGGGCATCCAGTACTCCGGCACTCCGCGCGCCAGGAGTGCCGCGCCTACCGACTTGACGACCCCACTCGCCATGATAAAGCTTGCGCTGAGGATGGCTCCCAGCGCATCCGACGTGCGGCGCCCCTCCAAGAAGCTGAAGACCAACCCCCATACCATGCCCAGCGGGAGCCCGTTCATGGAGATCGCAAGGATCTTCCAGTGACCCGGGAGGAGGCCGAACAGGAGCAACGCGAACTCCGCGACGCCGATGATGGCTACGAGAGCGACCGCGCGATGGGCCCGAGGGGCCTCGCTGACGAACTTGATGCCGAGGAACTTCGACGCCGCATAGCCTAGCGTCTGGCTGATGACGAAGGCCGACTTCATCCCGACACCCCACACCGTCCCCGCGTCGGCGAAGCTGGCTACGGCGTAGGGCTTGCGGAAGGCGTACATTGAAAAGTAGGTGACGAACGCGACGGCGCCGGCGAAGATCGAGAACTGGACGTAGTTGGCGTTCTCCAGCCACGTCCGCAGACGTCTGCTCATCCTGACTCCATGAAGCCCGTCGCCACCTCCGAGCGGAGTCTAGCACATGTCATCGACGGCGGCCTATGTGCAGGCGTATGCTTGACCGTGATCCTCAACGCCCGCCACACCCACAAAGGGGTACCGACCATGCCGGCGACGGAATCCGTAGTGCTCTTCGTAGTCGATGGCATGCGGCCGGACGGCCTGCAACTGGCCCGCACGCCGAACGCCGACAAGCTCGTCCGCGCCGGCGCGTCGACGTTTACGGCGCGCACCGTCATGCCCTCGTCGACGCTGCCATGCCACACGTCGCTCTTCCGCGGGGTGCCGTCGGAAAGGCACGGCGTCACCACGAACACATGGTCGCCGCCTGTGCGGCCGGTACCGAGCGTCATCGACGTCGTACACGGCGCGGGCGGGACGACCGCCTCGTTCTACAACTGGGAGCAACTCCGCGACCTGTCCGACCCGGGCTCGCTCAACGCTTCGTTCTTCCTCGACAACTGCGGCGATCCCGACGGGGACATCGACATCGCCGAGGCCGCGGCCGAGCACATCCTGCGGAAGACTCCGACGTTCACGTTCGTGTACTTCGGGCGCACGGACGTCGAAGGCCACGATACTGGCTGGATGGGCGAGCAGTACATCGAGGCGATCGCCACCGCGGATGAGGCGCTCGGGCTCGTGCTTCGGGAGATCGGCGAGCAGACGACCGTGATCCTCACGGCTGACCACGGAGGACACGACAGGACCCACGGCACGACCGCGCCCGAAGACATGACGATCCCGTGGATCATCCGGGGCCCGGACACGCCGTCGGGCCACGAGATCGAGAAGCAGGTGGAGATCATCGACACCCCCGCGACGGTCTGCGCGTTGCTGGGCATTCCGCCCAGCGACCAGTGGACAGGCAAGGTCGTCCGTGAGGTGATCGTGGAATAGCGGCCGGCCACGCCATCGCGGCTGCAGGCGGCCGCGTCGCGGGCCGTAGGGGCCGCGCCTATCGGCCCACGCACCCGACGCGCGGTCGTGGCGTCAGGCGTCGCTGCGGACGCGCGTGTCCCATTCTCGGAGCGCCGCTAGCAGTCGCTCGCGGATGTCCGCGTGTGGCGCGGAAGCCAGCAGGTTGTCCATTTCGTACGGGTCGGCTCCCAGGTCGAACAGGTGCGACGGCGTGACATCGGGCCGTTCGGCCACGAGCTTCCAGTCGCCGTCCCGAACCATACACCACGACTGCATCTCCGCGAAGACGCGGGAAGGCTCGGAGTCGGTGTGGCCCCGCAGGAAGGGACCTAGGTCGACGCCTTCCTTGCCCGGAGGACAGACCGCGTCTGCAAGGCCCAAGAGTGTCGGGAAGAAGTCCACGCCGGAGACGATTCCATCCGCGACCTCCCCGGATCTGCCTCCCGGCACACGCACAATCTGCGGGACGTGCGACGACTCCTCCCAACCGACCCCCTTGTTCGTCAGACCGTGCGAGCCCTGCATGTCGCCGTGGTCCGACGTGAATACGACGACGGTCTCGTCGGCGATGCCTAGCTCGTCTAGTCTGCCGAGAAGGCGCCCGATGTTCGCGTCGAGCTGGGTCACCATGGCGTAGTAGAGGCGTAGGTATTCGCCCAGGTCGCCGCCGTACCGTCGGTAGTTCGGGTCCAACTCACGGGGTTTGGGGCTGGTCGGGCTGTGTGTGCCGGTGTACGGCTCGACATCGCGACAGTTGGGCCGCCGCGTCAGTTCGATGCCCTCGTACATGGCGGCGTATTCTGGGCTCGGCTGTATCGGATAGTGCGGGTTCTGGTAGGACACGAACATCGCGAACGGCTCGCCAGCGACGGCCTCCAGGCGCTCCATCGCGACATCGGTCGTTGCTTCGGTGCGGTGGGCGTCGGATTCGCGCCGGTCGCCGTGTTCGTCGAAGAACCAGACGCCGTTCAGGAAGTCGTTGTGGGCCTGGTACCCGATGAAGTCCGTGAACCCGCCTCGCAGCGCCTCGGGTACGGCCTTGTTCCAGGTGTCGCCGATGTGCCACTTGCCGACGTAGCTCGTCCTGTACCCCGCCTCGTTCAGGCAGTCGGCGAGGGTCATCTCGCCAGCGGGTAGCGGAGCCGTGTTCCCAAGCATGTCCGTCTGGCTGCCGTATCTGCCTGTGAACAGCGTTCCCCGGTACGGCGTGCACACGGGAGCGTTGGAGTACGCGTTGCGAAACAGCACTCCCTGCTCGGCCAGGCTGTCGAGATTTGGCGTGTGTATCTCGCTGTTGCCCATGCAGCCGAGGGCGAAGGCGTGCATCTGGTCGGCGAAGAGGAAGAGGATGTTCACGCGTCGCAGGTCTCCTCGTGTGGGCTCTCAGTGTGAATGGGGGCGGCGTTCAGCCCGCGGGCGCCGTGACGAAGGTCGCCTCGCGCGTGGCGCTGTCTGCATAGCCGATGCGCGACGCCCTGGCGCGGATCGTCGTTGCTCCTGCCGGCAGTGCGAGCGGCTCCGTGTAAAGCCGCCATGGCTCGCCGTCGGCATCACCGTCGCCGGTCCGGTAGCCTATCGACGCGCCCTGCGTGGCGCAGTGGAGCTGCAGCAGCGCGGGGCCAGGGAACGTCCGTCCGTCCGGGCTGGCGGCCATCCCGGGCGACGAGGCGCAGATCGGTACGAAGGTCGGGCGGGCCGTGGTGGGCTGTTCGCCATTGGGCCACATCCGCGCCGCCATCTCCGCCTCGGGCTCGTGGCCCAGGTCACCATGCTCGTCCTGCCACGAGCGCAGCGCGGCCCGCATGCGCGCCAACCGCTCAGCGTGGTCGGCGCGTCCGGCCAGGTTGTCCAACTCGTACGGGTCGGCGTGCGTGTCGTACAGCTCCTCGCAGGGCCGCGGCGTCTGGAACATCACGTCTAGCGGCGGAGTGAGCGCGTCCTCGGCCCGGAGGCGCCACATCTCCTGGAGCGCGGGATGTCGGTTGCGATACGGAATCCAAAGCAGATAGGGAAGCTCTGGATGGAAGTTGCGGATGTACTTGTACCGCGTGTCGCGCACGGCGCGGACCATGTCGTACGCCTCGTCGTGCCGGTCGCGCGCGGCGAAGGCGTATTCGCGTTCGCATGCGCCCGGCCCGAGGAACGGCCGCCCCTGCATGTGACGCGGCGGCTCCAGTCCGGCCAGGGAGAGCATCGTCGGCGCGAGATCGATCAGGCTGACGAGGCGCTCGGACACTTCCCCCGCCGGGACAGAGCCTGGCCACCGGACAATGAGCGGGATGCGAATGCCAGCGTCGTAGAGCCATCGCTTGCCGCGCGGCAGGCCTTCGCCATGGTCGCTCCAGAGCACGACGATGGTGTTGTCCGTTAGGCCGTCCTCGTCGAGCTGGGCGAGGACTTCCCCCAGCCGCGCGTCTGCTCGTTCGAGGTTGTCGTAGTGGCGCGCCATCGCCTCGCGGGCCTTGGGAGTGTCGGGTATGTATGGCGGGAGCGTCACGGCGTCCGGGTCGGTCGTGAGGCGTTCGCCCTCCTTGGGCCACATGCCGCTCTCGTGCGTGACGGTCGGGTTGAACACGGCGAAGAACGGCTGGCTGCGGTCGCCGTTGCGCCAATGGCCGTCTCGGCCGCACACGTCCCATGCGGAGGACGGGGGCGCGAACTGGTAGTCGGTCTTAGCGTTGTTCGTGCAGTAGTAGCCCGCCGCGCGCAGGTATTCCGGGAACGCCTTGACGTATGCCGGGGGGACGGCCTCATACGGTGTCGGCATTTCCGGCGCCACGTCGTTCGTGTGCGTCGTACGCATATGGTGCGCGCCGATGGCCGTCTGATACATGCCCGTGATGATCGCACAGCGGCTCGGGGCGCATACGCCCGCGGTGGAGAAGGCGTTGGCATAGCGACGCCCCTCGGCAGCCAGCCGATCGATGTTGGGCGTCCTGGCGACCACATCGCCGGTGCAGCCGAAACGGGGGCTGATGTCCTCGATGGAGAACCAGAGGATGTTCGGTCGCTGCATCGCGCGGTACCTCTCGGGGCTGCGGGTGGGGACGCCGGCCACGCCGCAGTTCTACGTGCATAGGCAGGTCGAGATCAACCCCGCGTCCTCATGGGGCTTGGTCGTGGGGGCTGCGAGCCGGCCCGACTGCGCGGGCGAGTGTGCTACAATGGCTCGTCTCGCGCAGATTGGGAGGCATGCAGCAGTACATCCTGGGTCGCGTGGGATCGATGGCTCTCTCGCTCTGGGGGTTGTCCGTCCTGATATTCCTCATGGTGCACCTGATCCCGGGCAACCCGGCGCGCGCGATGCTGGGCGAGCGCGCCACGGAGTCGGCGGTTCTACAGCTCGAGGAGCAGTTGGGACTGAACGAGCCGCTGCCCGCCCAGTACTTCGCCTTCGTCCGCAACCTATCTCGGCTCCAACTCGGTAGGTCCATCAAGACGAATCGGCCGGTGCGCGAGGAAATCGCCAGCCGGTTTCCGGCGACACTCGAGCTCACGCTGGCGGCGATGGCGTTCGCCGTGGTGTTTGGCCTATCGTTTGGGATGGTGGCGGCCACGAACCGTGGACGCGCCGCGGACATGCTGACCATGACGACATCACTCGTGGGCGTGTCGGTACCTATCTACTGCCTTGGGCTCGTGCTGGTCCTCGCGTTTTCGACGGCGTTCGACCTGCTCCCCAGCGGCGGAAGGTACAGCGACCAGTACATCGTGCCGGCCGTGACCGGTCTTATGCTCGTGGATACGCTGCTGGCGGGAGACCTGGCGGCGTTCCGGGACGCGGCTGCCCACCTGGTGCTACCGGCGGTCACGCTCGGGACTGTGCCGCTGGCGATCGTCTCGCGTATGACGCGCTCGTCTCTGCTGGAAGTGCTCGACCAGGACTACATTCGTACGGCCTACGCGAAGGGCCTGGCGACGTGGGTCGTCGTGGCGAAGCACGCGTTGAAGAACGCGCTGATCCCGGTCATCACGATCATCGGTCTGGAGTTCGGATACCTCCTGGGCGGAGCTGTTCTGACGGAGTCGATCTTCAGCTGGCCCGGCGTCGGGCGGTGGCTGTGGCTATCGGTGTCGGCGCGCGACTTGCCGGCCATCCAGGGCGGGGTGCTGTTCGTCGCGGCCCTTTTCATGACGGTCACGCTCGTGGTGGACCTGCTGTACGCGGTTGTCGACCCCCGGATTCGTGCGGGCGCGGCCTGATGGGGTCGGACGTGCGGACCTCCCTTGCCCGGAACCGGATGTGCGCGACGGGAGCGGCGCTCGTGGCGGCGTTCGTATCGGTCGCGATCGTGGCGTTCGTCTACACGCCGCACGACCCGCGGGAGGTGGACCTCGCCGCGAAGAACCTGCCGCCCGGCGTCTTCGAGGGCGAGCGCTACGCGTTCGGCGCCGATGCGGTCGGCCGGGACATACTCAGTCGGACGATGGCCGGCGCGAGTATCTCTCTCCGTGTCGGGCTGCTGGTCGTTGCTGGCGCGATACTTGTCGGCGTGGCCCTCGGGACGCTCGCGGGTTACTACGGGGGATGGGCCGACGCGGTTCTCATGCGGCTGATGGACATGCTGCTGGCGGCCCCCGGTATCCTGATGGCGATCGTGATTGTCACCGTGCTGGGCCCCGGCCTGCGCAACGCGATGATCGCCGTCGGCATCGTGGCCATTCCGCGCTACGCGCGGGTGATGCGGGCCGAAGCGATGCGCGTGAAGGGCCAGGAGTACGTGGTCGCGGCCCGGTCGCTTGGGGCGGGGGATTGGTGGATCCTGAGTCGCGCCGTGCTGCCGAACTGCCTGGCGCCGCTTATCGTCCAGGCGACGCTCGGGATGGGGTCGGCGATCCTGGAAACGGCCGGGCTGTCGTATCTCGGCCTCGGTGATGATCCCAGCGTGCCCGAGTGGGGCCGGATGATCGCGGAGCAGTTCGGATACGTGCGGAGGGCATGGTGGACCGTCGTGCCGCCGCTGGTTTCGATATCGCTGGTGGTCCTGGGCTTCAACTTGCTTGGCGACGGTCTGCGCGACGCTATGGACCCCCGGCTGCGACAGGCATCCGACGGCTGACGGACACACGAGAGACCGTTCGATGGTGGCGCCCCGCGCGATTCTCTTCGACTTCGACTACACACTGGCGGACTCGTCGGCGGGCGTGATCGAGTCGGTCAACTGGGCCCTGGAGTCGATGGGCATGGCGCGCCAGGCCGACGCCGCGATTCGTCGGACGGTCGGGCTGTCGCTTGGCGAGACTTTCGCGAAACTGACCGGCGGCCCTGTAGCGCAGGCGCCGCAATTCTCGGAGCTGTTTATCCGGCGCGCAGATGAAGTGATGGCCGACCACACGTCGCTGCTGCCCGACACGCGTGCCGCCGTCACGACTCTCGCAAGGCGCGGCCACCAACTCGGCGTGGTGTCCACGAAGTTCCGCAGGCGCATCGAGACCGTGCTCACGCGCGACAGTCTGCGCGCGCCGTTCGACATCATCGTCGGTGGCGAGGACGTCCCGGCGCACAAGCCCAATCCCGCGTGCCTGTTCGCTGCGCTCGCGGCGCTGGACATCCGGGCGGACGAGGCGCTGTACGTGGGCGACAGCGAGGTGGACGGCGAAGCCGCGAGCCGCGCGAGGATTCCATTCGTCGGCGTGCTGACGGGCATGGCCGCCAAGTCGTCGCTGGCGGCCTGGAGCCCCGTGGCAGTGCTGCCGACTGTGGGCGGCCTGCCCGAGTGGCTAGAGGGAGGACGCAATGAGCCCTGAGACGACGCGCGTGAAGCTGTGCGGCACGACCTCGGTCGAGGATGGCCGCATGGCCGAGGACGCGGGAGCCGACTATATCGGCATCCTGGTGGACATCGACTTCTCCCGGAGGACAGTCGACGCGGACGAGGCGCGCGCGATCTGCTCGGCCGTCTTCGCGCCGACGGTGATCCTGACGTACGAGCGGCCGGCCGCATGGACGGCCGAGATGGTGGCGTACACCGGCGCGGCCGCGATTCAGCTACTGGGGCGCGAATCGCCGGATGTCGTCCGGGAGCTGAAGGCGCTTACCGACGCCGAGGTGTGGAAGACGCTCTACCTGCCCGGAGGGGAGTCGGGCGAACACCTTGAACGGGGCCTGGCCGAGCAAATGGGGCTGTACGCGGCCGTCGGCGCCGACAAGCTACTCGTCGACTCTGTCAGCCTCATTGACGGGAAGCCGAAGTTCGGAGGCACCGGGCACACACACGACTGGGCGGTGGCGCGTCGCGTGATCGCGGCAGCCCCCGCCCCCACGTTCCTGTCGGGCGGGATCGGCGCGCACAACGCTGCCGAGGCGCGCGCGACCATCAGGCCGTTCGGCCTCGACCTCTGCAGTGGCGTGGAATCGAGCCAAGGTCGGCGTGACCCTGTGAAGACAGCCAACCTGATGGCCGCGGCCCGCTCCTGACGCGGAGGGCGCCGGACGGCCATGCGGCCGTCCGGCCGGGCATGGGGCTACAGTGCGTTGCGTACCGCGGCCCAGGTTGTCGCCAGCTTGCCGCGCGCCTCGACCGGCGTCAGGTTCACCCACGGGAGGACATCGGCGTCTTCCGGCTGCGCGTCGAGGCCCAGGTCCCCGAAGTTCCGCAAGCACACCATGTCCCACCGCGGCGAGCCGTCGGTTGTGGCGGTCGTTTCTCGCGGCCCCAGTCGGACGTAGTTGTCGCCGACCTCAATGAGGGGAGCCAGGCCGCCGTCGTTGCCGGTGAGCTGGTCCTGCCAGTACCACTCGTCGGTGTTGTTCTGATCGTCATTGTTCACGCGAACGCCGTTGTCGATGACGTCGGGCCACCAGTTGGAGCCGTCCTGGGACGTCCCGAAATAGAACGAGTTCTGGTCGGTGATGACGCGCATGTGGACCCATATCTGCCACGTCTTCCCGTCGGCCGTGCCTTCGCCGGCCTTGACCGGTTCAGGCAGCTTGTATACCAGCCACGGCCGATCGGGGCCGCCACCGGTGTCCGCGTCGCCGGGCGCGGTATACGCGGCCCCGCTGTAGCTTTCAGGATCATCCACAGCCGTCCAGGTGTTCCCGGCGTCCGAGATGGTGCTCCGGCTCTTGTCCATCGCGGACCAGTGCGTGCAGATCATCTGGTCGGCCAAAGCAGACGTCGCGAAGGCGACCGTGAGGGAGACGGCGAGGTACGTGCTTCTCCGCATGGCTGAGCTCTCCTTACGTGTGTGCGTGCATTGCGGCCGGGCGCAGTCAGGCCCGGCTCGTTGCAGCTCAACAACGCGGATACTATGATTCCCGGCCACGACGCGCAAGGCCGCCACACGACCTTCCACCGGAGCGCTGAGATGGGCTTCCCGACGCAACGTCCCGACCGTGGCAGCTTCACACGGCCCCAAGACGCGTCGCATGTCGACATCAACCCGCCGGGCTTCTGCTGGTGGAATGCGGAGGGCGCCACCGCGTACCGCCTGCGAGTCGTACGGGACGACGGTCGCGTGGCGTACGCGTCGGACACGCTAACGGATCCCGCGCACGTGCCTGACGTCGTCTTCGAAGCGGGCGACTACGTGTGGTCAGTCGACGCGATCGACGCGTCAGGCGTCGTCATCGACACGTACGGGCCGCGTGCTTTCACGCTGGCCGACGGCGCGCCACGGCAGCCCCGGATCAGCGCGGCGGAGCTACTGGCCCGCGTGCCCGACGAGCACCCTCGCGTCATCTTCACACGCGCGGGGCTCGAAGACCTACGCGTTAGCGCCGCGACCACGCGCAGGGAGCCGTTCGAGGCGCTGGTAGCGAAGGCTGACTCGCTGCTGGACATCCGTCCGCCCGACGAGCCGACGTACGACAGGATCGAGGATCGGGCCGAGAGGCGAATGGCGTACACGTGGGGGTTCCGCGACTTCCGCCAAGTCGTCGACAGCGGCATGGAGCCCCTGGCCCTTGCGTACCTGTTCACAGGCCGCCGGGAATACGGCGAGGCGGCGCTGCGCGTGCTGACCCACGTGGCGCGGTGGGACGCCGAGGGGGTGTCGTCGATCATGGCGCCGTACGGCGACGAAATCGGCCTCAGTCTCGTCAAGGTGGGGGCGCACTGCTACGACTGGCTGCACGACCTCATGTCTCCCGACGATGAGCAGCTCGTACGGTCGATGCTCGTCGCGCGGGGCGACCAGATGCTGCGGCGCCTACGCCATAGTCCCGACTTCCTGTCCTCGCCCGCGGAGAGTCACGCCGGTCGACTGCCGGGATACCTGTGCGAACATGCCATCGCGTGCCGCGACGAACCTGAGGCAGAGGCGTGGCTCGATTACGCCTTGCGGGCGCTGATGACGGTGTTCCCGCACTGGGGAGGCCAGGACGGCGGCTGGGCGGAAGGCATAGGGTACGGCCGGGCGTACAACACGATCTTCCTGCCGCCCTTCGAGGCCCTTCGCGCGGCGACGGGTGTCGACTTGTGGCAGCGGCCCTTCTTCCGCAAGGTCCGCAAGTTCTTCTTCTACTGCACGTCGCCGATTGGCGAGGCGACGCCGTACGGCGATGGCGGGTCGACCGGGAACGCGCGGGGCGGGGCGGGCCTGATGATCCACCACGCCAACCTGTTCGGCGACGGCGCGGCACGATGGTGGGCCGACCGGGCGAACCCGGACGCGCGGTCGTCGTCGCACGTCAGCAGCCTGATACTGCCTGATACGGTGGAGGCGCGGGCGCCGGCGGACGAGCCGCCGGACGCGGTGTTCCAGGACGTTGGCTGGGCGGCGCTGCACGGGGACCTCGCCGGCCCGGAATCCGACACGCTGGTGCTGCTGAAGTCATCGCCGTACGGATCGACTAGCCACAGTCACGCGGACCAGAACGCCATCGTCCTCCTCAAAGGTGGCAAGGCGCTGGCGACCTCGTCGGGGTACTACGGCCCTTCGTACGGCATGCCGCACCACGCCGAATGGACGCGGCAGACGAAGGCGCACTGTAGCGTCCTCGTGGACGGCGAAGGACAGGTGGATCGTTCCGCCGCGTCGGTCGGGCGTATCGCGCGGTTCAGCAGCCGGGGGCGCCTGGGGTACGCCGTCGGGGACGCATCGGCGGCGTACGGCGGCCGCGTGACTCGGTTCGACCGGCACGTCGTCCTCGTCAGGCCTGGCTTCGTGCTCGTGGTGGACGACCTCGCAGCCCCCGGGCCGGCGTCGTTCTCCTGGCTGTTACACGCGTTCGAGCCGTTCGACATTGGCGCCGAGAGACAAACCGTGGTCTCGGCTCGTGGGGACGCGCGGCTCACGGCGCACGTTCGGTCCGCGGGTCATCTGGCGATCACGCAGACCGACCAGTTCGACACGCCGTACAACGCGGGAACACCGGACGACTTCCGCGAGGAGCGGCCGAACCATCACCACCTCACGGCGCGCACCGTCGGGGAGGCGCGCGAAGCGCGCATCGCGGCCGCGATGGTCGCTGAGACCCATGAGGGCGAATATGACGTCATCGCGCAACCCGCGGCGGAGGGATGGGTGGCGTGGACGGCGGCGGGTCCGGGCGGCGCCGTCGAGTGCATCGCTCAGGTGGCGCCCGGGAGCCCTCGCCCGTCGGAACTGGCCCCGGACGCGATCGCCCACGTCGCTTGGGTTGGCGCCGACGGCGAGCGCGATGAGGTGACGCTCACGCGGCCGTGACGATTGGTCCTCGCTCGCCGGGAGCGCCGACTGCCCGCTCGGCCGCCGTGATACCATTGCGGCGCGAACGCGTTCTCCGGTGGGATAAGAGGAGCCTAGGGGCGAGTGTCGGAAGCGAAGGCGTTCGTAGAGTTACTGCGCCGTGAGGTTCTCGTGGGCGACGGCGCGATGGGCCTGTACCTGCACGCCAAGGGCATACCCCTGGAGGCGAACTTCGAGCGCCTGAACGTCGCGCGGCCGGATGTCGTGCGGGAGGCGCACGAGGAGTACCTCGCGGCGGGCGCGCGGGTGATCGAGACGAACACGTTCGGCGCGAACCGCAACAAGCTCACGGCCGCCGGCTTGGGCGACGAGACCGTCGGCATCAATGAGGCCGGCGCGCGGCTCGCGCGCGACGCCGCCGGGTCAGGCGCCTATGTGTTAGGGTCGGTGGGGCCGCCGGGAAGCTGGGACCTGGGCGAGGACCTCACACGCGACGTCACGTTCACCGAGCAGCTGACGGCGCTGCGCGACGGCGGCGTAGACGGCTTCATCATCGAGACATTCGGACGGCTCGACGAACTTGTGATGGCCGTACGGGCCGCGCGGGCCGTGTCCGATCTTCCCATTGTCGCGCAGATGACGGCGTCCACCCGACGGCGGGTCGGGTCGGACAGCGACCCGGCGCATGTCGCATCATCGCTCCCTGTGTGGAAATTATCCGGGACAGGATCAAGGAAGGAGAATCAATAGGATTCGAT
>NYZG01000244.1 GCA_002687025.1 Candidatus Poribacteria bacterium | reverse complement strand
GCGGTGCTGGCGTCCGAGCACCTGTCCTTCACGGTTTCGACAGCGGCGACCGTCTACGTCATACACGACGCGGGGCTCGGCGACGACCCCTACTGGCTTGCCGACGGTCAGTTCGCGAAGACCGACATGAGCGTGGTGATCGACGGCGACACGTTCGACGTCTGGTCGAAGGAGTTCGACGCCGGCTTCGTGGGCCTGGGGGTGAATTCGCTACAGGGCGGGTACGAGCACTACGCCGTCGCGGTGAAGGCGATCGACGCCAATGCGACGCTCGCGGTCGCCGACCTTTACCCAGCGTACAACGAAGTCGGGTCGGCGGCGATCGGCGTTCAGCCGTTCGTTGAGCGCGACGACGAGATCGAATCGCTCCCCGACGCCCTTGCCGGCGCGACTCTCATCCGTACATCCCGCGACGACCGCAACGACGGCCAACTGCTCAACGTGTTCCGCTTCACCGACTACCCGGCGACCGGCTTCCCGGACCAGGTCGTGCTGACCTGGAGCGAGGACCCCAAGACGACCGTGACGGTCCAGTGGCGCACTTCTGTCGGTGTGACGCAGGGCGTTGTCGCGTACGCTCGCCGTCGCGATCACAACTCGTTCACCCCCGCGACTCCGGCCACCGTTCCCGCCGAAACCGTGCGACTGGAGACGCCCGAGACGGTCAACGATCCCGTGAGCAACCGCCACACCGCCGTGCTCCGCGGCCTGGAGCCGGGGACGGCGTACGTCTACACCGTGGGCGACGGCACGGAGGCCGCCACAACCGAGATCGCGGAGTTCACCACGGCGCCAGACGGCGTGGTCCCGTTCTCGTTCGTGTACATGGGGGATGCGCAGAACGGACTCGACCGATGGGGGTCGCTGGTCCACGACGCCTTCCGCGAACGCCCGGACGCTGCGTTCTACGTCATGGCGGGCGATCTCGTGAACCGCGGGAACGACCGAGACGACTGGGACAGCTTCTTCCACAACGCCGCGGGCATCTACGACAGGCGCGTGTTGGTCCCCGCAATCGGCAACCACGAGAACCAGGGCGGGCATCCGACCCTGTACCTCGACAACTTCACGCTGCCGCAGAACGGCCCGGAAGGCGTCGAACCCGAACGCGCGTATTCGTTCACGTACAGCAACGCGCTGTTCGTGATCCTCGACTCGAACATCGATCCCGCCGGCCAGACGGAGTGGCTCGACGCGCGGCTCGCCGAGAGCGACGCCACGTGGAAGTTCATGGTCTACCACCACCCGGCGTATTCGTCGAAGCCGAACCGCGACAACCGCTCGTTGCGGACGCTGTGGGGCGCGATTTTCGACAAGTACCACGTCGACATGGCCCTGCAAGGGCACGACCATGCCTATCTGCGGACGCATCCGATGCACGCGGAGGCGCGCGTCGACACTCCCGCTGAGGGCACCGTGTACATCGTGTCCGTGTCGGGCACGAAGATGTACGACCAGGATGACCCGGATTACGAGGCGTTCGGGATGACGAACACCGCGACGTACCAGGTCCTGGACATCCGCATTTCCGGTAACCACCTCGTCTATCGCGCCTACGACACCAAGGGCGATCTCCGCGACGAACTCGTCATCGAGAAGTAGCGCCCGGCCGTCGTTGCCTCGCGTCGCCACGGTGTAGTACGTTGGCGGGGTGAGACGACCCGCGCCGGAGCACGACACGACGTGACAACGGGAGGACCCATGAAGGGCGCCATCGGCGTTATCATCGCCATCTGCCTCATCTATCTGTGCGTCGTTGAGACGGCGCAGCTATTCGCGATCATCAAAGCGGCCGATTTCGCGCAGCAGGAGCTGTCGAGTCAGGACTGAGCGGGCGCCCCGCGTGAGGCGGAAGGAGCGCGCTCATGTTCATCATGGGCTATGACATTCGTCCGGCGGCCAAGCTCAACAAGGCCCGTCTCGGTGGCGCCGACCTCGACGCGGTGAACCTCGCCGGGGCTACGCTCACCCATGCCGATCTCCGCGAGGTGAGTCTGAGGAGCGCCGACCTCACCGGCGCCGACATGCGCGACGCGAAGCTGACGGCCTGCTACATGCCCGGCGCCAACATGGCGGGCGCTCGCCTCTCGCGGGCACACATGGCAGAGGCCAATATGTACGGCGTCAGTCTGCGTCGCGCGACCGTTGACGACGCGGACCTGACCGGGGTGACGCTTCAGGCCGCGGTGCTGGCGGGAGCGAACCTCAAGGGGTCGACCTTCGTGGGGGCCAACCTTCACTGGGCGGACCTGCGCGACACGGACGTGCGCGGCGCCGACTTCTCCCAGGCCGACATGGCCAGCGCGAGGCTTCGCGGCGCCCGCTACGACGCCGACACGCGACTTCCCGACGGCGTGTCGCCGGACCGACGCGGGATGCGCCGCGCCGACTGAGCGATCGCGCCTGCGTGCGGCACGGCGCCTCCGCTGGCCTCGGTGTTCAGACGGCGCACGGGTGCCCACGCGCTCGCATGGGGCCTCGCGGCTGGGCGTGCGTCGCCTGCCGTCTCCTCGGGCGAGACGTCGCGCCGCGGGCATGGCGGCCGTCCGCCACGATGTCTGCGAGACGCGCGCTGCGCCTGGTTCATTCTCTGCGGGCCGCCCCCTCGCTCTTCATCCTGCCCCATGTGGCAGTGAGCCTGCCCGCAGGCGAAACCGGCAACAGCCCGGTCGCTTCCAAGCCTTCCGCCATAATCAACAGAATGTCGGCTTCTTCAAGAATGGTATTGAAGATGCCGACTTCGTCGATGGCGCCAGCGGCAAGATTGACCGCCCCGACAGCGGGGGAGGCGATCTTCAGGAATCCGCCCGTATTCTCATAGTCTCCTGCATAGCTTGAGGGCCCCGGGACGCCGTCGATGTAAAGCTCCAAGGTCTTCTCATCGTCATTGTGGGTGATGGCGCCATGGTGCCACTCACCGTCCCGTACAGTCTGCCCCACCGTCTTGACCTGGTTGATCCCGCCGTCCGTGTCTATCCGTATCCTGAAGGTCGCGCCCGCCGGGTCCAGATGGATGGTCCAGCCGTGAGCGTTCTCGAACTGTCTGCCGATCAGGTTGGGGTAATCGCCGCCCGCCTCAGCTCTGAACCAGAGGACATAGGTCCATGTTAGAAACCCGAAGTCCTCTGGATGGGCGATCTCAACGCCGCTTGTGCCGTCGAACTCCAACGCCTTCCCGAACATGCCATCGACCCAGCCGGGGCTTTTGAGAAGCGTTCCGTCGTTTCCGTTGGTGGAAGCATCTCTGGCAACATCCCCCGCGCCTTCGTCGAACAGCCACGCTCCTACGAGCGTTTCCAGGTCGATCTCAGCGGAGGCCTGTACCACGAACACGAGGCACAGGGCGCATGCACATGCCACTACGACGGTCTTCATTTCACGTCACTCTCTTTGGGTTCACTCCGCCACGCCTTGGCGGCGCCAGCGGGAAGCGATGGCCGCGATCCTGCCTCCGGTGAATCCTGCCGCCGACATTTCGCAAGGGCCCGCCGGGCGCTCTGCTCTTAGCGTTCACCAACACCGTAGCCCCGGGTGACTCCAGGCGCAACCGATCGCCACGCATCCAGGCGGCGGCGGGAGACGAACAGAATCGGCTCACACGCACGTCTCTGGGTAGCGTTCCTAAGGTCGGGAAAGACCGGGAGCTCTGCTCGTTGCGGCTGCGATGTGACCGGCCGAGGAACGGCGGCGCACGCGCGTCAGCACAGGGAGGGGAAGTGACCGGTCTGGGACTTGAGTCCAGGGCCAGCCGACCCGTGCCGTCGACGGCGCGAGCCAACCACGTCGGCGGCCTGCCGTCTCAGCGTGGTTGCAGCTCGAGGAGCTTGATGAACTGATCCACTACCCCCTCAGGATCCTCGTAGCATTCCAGTCCCGGGAAGTGGTGCACCACGGTTAGGCCGTGCGCGTTCAGTCGCCTGTCGGCAGCTTGCTCGCGCGCCCGGTTCTTGGCTGGATGGTACGCGTCGCCATCTACCTCCAGCGCGCCCCACCTGCCGCCGAGGCAGACGAGGAAGTCAACTTCGGGCGACGCGCGATCGCCGGGTTCGCCGGCGCGACACCGGCAGTTCGGGAAGAACAGAACTTCTCGCTTCTCGAACGCCTTGGCGATCCTCAATTCCGTCTTGCTCCGGAACCGCAGGCGCTCCCATTGTAGCGTGTCGCCATAGCCGGCCTGATTGACGGCGTCTGGGTGGCGCAACTGCGTCTCCAGCCGCTCGCGCCAGTCCTGTCGGGTCGTTACTAGGCTCCCCTTCGCCACCACCTCTGACACGTAGTAGGGCACCGACAGCAGGGCGTTCAGGGCATCTTTAATGATCTCGTGCTCTTGGGACGGTAAGTGTTCTCCGTCGACAATGCGCGCCTGAAGGCGAGAGCGGACCACTCGCGGCCCCCTCAATACAGCTTCCAGCTCCATCCCGTCCCAGTTGCCCAGGTGTACGAACTCTAGCGTACACAGGGCCAGCAGACTGGCGGCTTCCGCCACCCCGCCTTCCAGCAGGTAACTGGCGGCGTTCGACAGATACGTCTCACCTTGGGGGAAGTCCGAGTCCGGCTCTCTCATGTACGCCGACCTCCGCCGCCGTTCGCGTCCCGTGCCCATGCCGCCCGTCTGGTCCCGCCTCCGCTCCGGCGTGTTCGTGCGTCCAGAGTCGAGCTCTGAGCCACGAACCCACGACGGCATCGACGACGGGAGGAGAAGTGACCGGTCTGGGACTTGAACCCAGGACCACCGGATTAAAAGTCCGATGCTCTACCAACTGAGCTAACCGGTCACAAGTCTTACAGCGCGCGCACGATGCTTTCGGTGCGTTCCGGCCCGACGGAGATGAGCGCGACGGGCGTCCCGAGAAGTTCCTCCACGCGGTCGACGTATTTGCGCGCGTTCGTGGGCAGGTCGTCGTACGCGCGGACCTCGGTGGTGTCGCTCTCCCATCCGGGCAGCTGTTCGTAGATCGGCTCGCACCTGCTAAGCGTGGTGAGCTGCGCCGGGAAGTTGTCGACTTCGGCGCCGTCGAGCCTGTAACCGACGCACACCTGGATCGTGGACAGCGTGTCGAGGACGTCCATCTTCGACAGCGCGATCTGCGTGAAGCCGTTGATGCGCGACGCGTACCGCAACCCGACGATGTCCAGCCACCCACAACGCCGGGGGCGCCCCGTGGTGGCCCCGAATTCGTTCCCGATCTGCCGAACGCGTTCGCCGAATTCCTCGTCCATTTCCGTGGGGAACGGCCCCAGGCCCACGCGGGTCGTGTAAGCCTTCACGACGGCGAGGACCTCCTGCACCGCCGTCGGAGGGATGCCCAGGCCGGTGCAGATGCCGCCGACTGTGGTATTGGAGGAGGTCACGTACGGGTACGTCCCGTGGTCGACGTCGAGAAGCGCGCCCTGGGCGCCTTCGAACACGACCGACTTCCCGTCGGCGATCGCCTCATGCAGGACGAGCGATGTGTCCGTCACGTGGGGACGCAGCCTCTCGGCGTATAGCTTGTAGCGAGCGAGGATGTCGTCCAGGTCGATTGTCTCGCCGCGCGCTGACAGGGACGCACCGTATCGCGACAGCGCGCGCGTGAGCTTGTCGGCGAAGACGTCGAACTCCATCAGGTCGCCCATGCGCACTGCGGAGACGCGCGCCGCCTTGTCGGTGTACGCCGGGCCCACGCCGGTGCGAGTGGTCCCGAGCCTCCACTTGTCGTCGTCTTCGTCGAGATTCTCGGAGGCGAGGTGGTGGGGCAGGATCAGGTGCGCGCGATCGCTGATGAGCAGGTTGGCGCCCACCTCGAAGCCACGCCCGACATGGTCGTCCATCTCCTTCAGGAGACCCTCGACGCCGATGACGACTCCGTTGCCGATGATGTTGAGGCAGTGGGGGTGCAGCATCCCGGAGGGCAGGAGGTGGAAGACGTACTTCTCCTTGCCCACGATGATCGTGTGCCCGGCGTTCGGGCCGCCCGCGCCTCGCGCGACGATATCCGCCCTGGACGCCAGCAGATCGACTGACTTGCCCTTACTCTCATCGCCCCACTGACTGCCAACGACAAACGTATTGCGCATGGAGTCTCACCCCAGAAACAGGAAATCCCTGCCCGATGGCAGGGACATATGAGCGCCGTAGATCGACCCGCGGCCGATCTTAGCGCTTCGAGAACTGGAATCGTTTGCGCGCGCCCGGACGACCCGGCTTCTTCCGCTCGACCATCCTCGAGTCACGCGTCAGATAGCCACGCGGCTTGAGCGTCGCGCGCAACGACGGGTCGGACTTGACGAGCGCGCGAGAGAGACCATGTCGGATTGCGCCAGCCTGGCCGGTGTTGCCGCCGCCGCGCACGTTCACGAACACGTCGTACCCCACCTCGCCGCCGACCGCCTCGACGGGCGACTTCGCGGCCGTAACGTGCGTCTCGCGATCGAAGTATTCTTCGATGGCGCGGCCGTTAACCACGAACTGGCCAGAGCCGCCGGTGACGATACGTACACGGGCCACAGACGTCTTACGACGGCCTGTTCCCCAGATGTATTCCGGCATGTTCACCTATCTCCCTGCTCAGTTCGCCGCGGGAACTTCGTCCGGCGCCTGCGCGGTGTGCGGATGGTCCGGTCCAACATACACGCGCAGCCGCGTTCGCATCAGCCGGCCGAGGCGCGTGTGCGGGACCATTCCGTTTATCGCGATGCGAACCACTTCGGAGGGATCACGCTCCATCATCTCGCGATATGTTCGCGCGCGCAGCCCGCCCAGGTATCCGCTGTGGCTATAGTAGATCTTCTGATTCGCCTTCTTGCCCGTGACGACGATCTTATCGGCGTTCACCACGATGACGCCATCGCCGCAATCGACACTCGGCGTGAAGGTGGGCTTGTGCTTGCCGCGCAGTATTGCGGCGCACCTGCTGGCCAGGCGACCCAGGGTCTGGTTCGTCGCGTCGACGACTACCCAATCTCGTTCCGCTTGCGCCTTGGCCAACGGCGTCCGCTGACGCCGATAGACACCCTCGCGCTCCTCAAACCTGTCGTTAAGCATGTTCTCAAATCACACCGTGCGTTGACGCGCCGCGCACTACTCCCGACGACCGGCGACGCGATGAAAAATACTAGCGCCCGCCCCACGACGAGTCAAGACAGGCCCGACGCGCCGCGACTCGACGGACTGGCCCTGCCCCGCCGACCGAAGTGGCCCGCACGTGGCCCACGATTCCGATCGCTGCGTTCGGTCGACATGGCCACGCTGCAGGCTGCCGTCGCTGGCGTGTCGCTTCCGCGCCTCGTCGCTGGGCGTCCGTGCGCAGAGGCAAGTTGCGAAGCGTACTGCCTCAGAACTGAAAGTACCCGAAGGTTCCTTCGGCGCCTCATTGCTAAATGTACTCGTAGCCG